>NZ_PSVX01000009.1:0-77070 GCF_002932695.1 Rathayibacter sp. AY1D2
GGTGCCCCGCATGCAGTTCCACTGGGAGAGCGTGACCGTCGTGCACGGCGTGCTCGGCACAGCGGTGCTCGTCGTGGGCGCCGCGCTGCTCCTGCGCCTGTCGCGGGCGGCGGGCTCGGAGCTCGCCCGGCGGCGCGTGATCGCCTTCCTCGTGGTCGTCGTGCTGCAGGCGCTGGTCGGGGTCGTGCAGTCGCTCATCGCGCTGCCCGAGACGCTCGTCGCGGTGCACCTCCTCGGCTCGGCGCTCATCTGGGTCGGCGCGGTCCGCGTGCTGCTCGACGTGAACCCGAGGCTGTTCACCGTGCGCGCCCAGCGCCGGGACGCCGCCCAGGAGCTCCAGCCCGCCGCCTGACCGCGGGCTCCGGCTCGGCGGAGAGCAGGTGCCGCCGGAGGCGCAGGAGCACGCGGGGGAGCGTCCGCAGCGGGAGGTCGGCCGCGATCGCGCGGGCGAGAGGGCCGAACGCCCGCGCGGGTCCGGTCGGCAGGCCGGCGCCCACCAGTGCGGTCACGAGTCGTGCGGGGATCGGGGTCGATGCGTCGTTCGTCATGGCGGAACCGAATCACGGACCACCGACACCGGTATGGCCATGCGCGTCTGGATGCGCGTCACCGGTGCCCGGCCGACACCCAGGTGCGGAGGTTCCCCTGAACGGCGGACGCCGGTAGAATGAGAAGCTGGTCACGGTTCGACGCACCCTGCGCACGTGATCCGCACACGGCCCGATGGAGCGCCGACGCACACCTCCGGAATCCAGGGACGCACATCATCCGCTCCGCGCATCAGATCGATCGCGCGACCGGCCGGAGAGCACCCGCGGGCCACCCCCGGGGGAATGACTCCGGGACCCGACCGGTTAGCAGTGGGTAGGAAACGAGGTACACATGTCAGACATCCTGATCGACCGCCCCGAGCTCGAGAGCCTGGGCGTCTACGAGTTCGGCTGGTCCGACTCGGACTCCGCCGGAGCCTCCGCACGACGCGGCATCTCGCCCGAGGTCGTCTCCGACATCTCCGCGCTCAAGAACGAGCCCGCCTGGATGCGCGACCGCCGCATGAAGGCCCTGAAGCTCTTCGAGCGCAAGCCCATGCCGACGTGGGGCGCCGACCTGTCGGACATCGACTTCGACAACATCAAGTACTTCGTCCGCTCCACCGAGAAGCAGGCGCAGACGTGGGACGACCTCCCGGACGACATCAAGAACACGTACGAGAAGCTCGGCATCCCGGAGGCGGAGCGCCAGCGCCTCGTCGGCGGCGTCGCGGCCCAGTACGAGTCCGAGGTCGTCTACCACCAGATCCGCGAGGACCTGGAGGAGCAGGGCGTCATCTTCATGGACACCGACACGGCGCTGCGCGAGCACCCCGAGATCTTCGAGGAGTACTTCGGCACCGTCATCCCCGCGGGCGACAACAAGTTCGCGGCGCTGAACACCGCGGTCTGGTCCGGCGGCTCCTTCGTGTACGTCCCCAAGGGCGTCCACGTCGACATCCCGCTGCAGGCCTACTTCCGGATCAACACCGAGAACATGGGCCAGTTCGAGCGGACCCTGATCATCGCGGACGAGGACAGCTACGTCCACTACATCGAGGGCTGCACGGCTCCGATCTACAAGTCGGACTCGCTGCACTCGGCCGTGGTCGAGATCATCGTGAAGAAGAACGCCCGCGTGCGCTACACGACGATCCAGAACTGGTCGAACAACGTCTACAACCTCGTCACCAAGCGCGCGATCGCGCACGAGGGCGCGACGATGGAGTGGATCGACGGCAACATCGGCTCCAAGGTCACGATGAAGTACCCGTCGATCTTCCTGGTCGGCGAGCACGCCAAGGGCGAGACCCTCTCCGTCGCGTTCGCGGGCCCCGGCCAGCACCAGGACGCCGGCGCGAAGATGGTCCACATGGCGCCGTACACGCAGTCGTCGATCGTCTCGAAGTCGATCGCCCGCGGCGGCGGTCGCGCCGGATACCGAGGCGAGGTCCGGGTGGACGCGAACGCGCACCACTCGGCGAACACCGTGCGCTGTGACGCGCTCCTGGTCGACACCATCTCGCGCTCCGACACCTACCCGGCGATCGACATCCGCGTCGACGACGTGCAGCTCGGCCACGAGGCGACGGTGTCGAAGGTCAGCGAGGAGCAGCTCTTCTACCTGATGTCGCGCGGCCTGCCGGAGGACGAGGCGATGGCCATGATCGTCCGCGGCTTCATCGAGCCGATCGCGCGCGAGCTGCCCATGGAGTACGCCCTCGAGCTGAACAAGCTCATCGAGATGGGGATGGAGGGCAGCGTCGGTTGACGCCCGCCTCCCCCCTCGAAGGGGCGCCCGGACGGGGCGCCCCGCACCCATCGAAAGGAACCACCGCCAGATGACGGTCCCCACGAGCGCCGCGACCCCCGAGATCGACGGCGCGGCCGCCGCTGAGCGCCTGGGCATCAGCGCCCACTCCGACGGGGCGTTCACGCCCGTGCAGACGCGCTCCGAGCGCTTCGCGTCGGCCGACGTCGAGGCCTTCGAGGCCGTCACCGGCCGCGAGATCGCCTGGAAGCTGACGCCCGTCGCCCGCCTCGGCGATCTGATCGACGGCGCGCTCGACGGCTCGCCCGCCCCCCTCGAGCACGCGGCGGTGGACGGTGTGGACGTCTCGTGGGTCGGCCGCGACGACCAGCGGATCGGCACCGCCGGCCTCCCCGAGGACCGCGCCGCCGCGAACGCCTGGTCGAGCTTCGAGAAGGCCCTCGCCGTCCGCGTGACGGGAGAGGACGAGAAGGTCGCCACCCTCGTCCGCTCGGGCCTCGGCTCCGCACCCCGCGCCGCGCACACGATCATCGAGGCGGCGCCCTACGCCCGCGCCGTCGTCGTGCTGCAGAACGAGGGGGAGGCCTCCCTCGCGGAGAACGTGGAGATCCTCGTCGGCGAGGGCGCGCAGCTCACCGTCGTCACCGTGCAGGAGTGGGCGGACGACGCCCGGCACCTGGCCAACCACTTCGTGCGGGTCGGACGCGACGCGAAGGTGAAGCACATCGTGGTCACCCTCGGCGGCTCCATCGTCCGGGTGAACCCCTCGGCGCACCTCGTCGAGCGCGGAGCGGACGGCGAGCTCTTCGGCCTGTACTTCGCCGACGGCGGCCAGCACCTCGAGCAGCAGGTGTACGTCGACCACGACGCCCCCGACACCCGCAGCCGCGTGACCTACAAGGGCGCGCTGCAGGGCGAGGGCGCGCGCACCGTCTGGATCGGCGACGTCCTGATCCGCAACAGCGCCACCGGCACCGACAGCTACGAGCAGAACCGCAACCTCGTCCTCTCGGACGGCACGCGCGCCGACTCCATCCCGAACCTCGAGATCGAGACCGGTGACATCGCCGGAGCGGGGCACGCCTCGGCGACCGGCCGCTTCGACGACGAGCAGCTCTTCTACCTGCAGTCCCGCGGCATCCGTGAGGACGAGGCGCGACGCCTGGTCGTGCGCGGGTTCCTCAGCGAGATCGTGCAGCAGATCAAGGTCGCCGAGCTCGAGGACCGCCTGCAGCTCGCGATCGAGGCGGAGCTCGCCGGCAGCGCCGGCCAGACCGGCTCCTCCCGCGGAGCGGCGGTCCCCGCATGAGCAACGCCGCGATGATCTGCTCGGTCTCCGAGCTGATCCCCAACCAGGCCATGCGGGTCGAGGTCGACGGAGTCGCGATCGCGGTCGTGCAGGACTCCGCCGGCGAGATCCACGCCATCGGCGACACCTGCACCCACGGCGAGATCTCGCTCTCCGAGGGCTTCGTCGAGGGCGACAGCCTCGAGTGCTGGGCGCACGGCTCCCAGTTCTCCCTCCGCACCGGCACCCCCCTGAACCTCCCGGCCTACGAGCCGGTCCCCGTCTTCGTCGTCGAGATCATCGACGGCGACGTCTACATCGACCCGACCGTCACGAAGGAAGTCTGAATGTCCGTTCTCCAGATCAGCGATCTCCACGTCAGTGTCGAGACCGAGCAGGGGACCAAGCAGATCCTCCGCGGTGTCGATCTCACCATCAACCAGGGTGAGATCCACGCGATCATGGGCCCCAACGGGTCCGGCAAGTCCACCCTCGCGTACACGATCGCGGGACACCCCAAGTACCACGTCGACGGCGGCTCGATCACCCTCGACGGCGTCGAGGTTCTCGACATGTCCGTCGACGAGCGCGCCCGCGCGGGCCTCTTCCTCGCAATGCAGTACCCGGTCGAGATCCCCGGTGTGACCAACACCAACTTCCTCCGCACCGCCAAGACCGCGATCGCCGGCGAGGCGCCCGCCATCCGCACGTGGACGAAGGACGTCAAGTCGGCGATGGCGAACCTCCGCATGGACTCGTCCTTCGCGGCGCGCAACGTCAACGAGGGCTTCTCGGGCGGCGAGAAGAAGCGCAACGAGATCCTCCAGCTCGAGCTGCTCGCCCCGCAGTTCGCCATCCTCGACGAGACCGACTCCGGCCTCGACGTCGACGCGCTCAAGATCGTGTCGGAGGGCGTCAACCGCGCCCACCAGAGCACCGGTCTCGGCGTGCTGCTGATCACGCACTACACGCGGATCCTCCGCTACATCCAGCCCGACTTCGTCCACGTCTTCGTCGCCGGCCGCGTCGCCGAGCAGGGCGGCAAGGAGCTCGCCACCCGGCTCGAGGACGAGGGCTACGACCGCTTCCTGACCTCGGCGACGGTCTGATCATGGCGGTCACCACTCTCGAGCCGAAGCTCTTCGACCAGGTCGAGGAAGCCCTCAAGGACGTCATGGACCCCGAGCTCGGGGTCAACGTGGTCGACCTGGGACTCATCTACGACCTGGGCTGGGACGACGAGAACGACGCCCTCGTCATCCATATGACCCTCACCTCGGCGGGCTGCCCGCTGACCGACGTGCTCGAGGAGCAGACCGCCGAGTCGCTCGACGGCATCGTCGAGGCGTTCCGGATCAACTGGGTCTGGATGCCGCCGTGGGGTCCCGACCGGATCACCGAGGACGGGCGCGACATGATGCGCGCACTCGGCTTCTCGATCTAGCCGCTGCACACCGACGCCGAAGGGCCGGGAGGAGTCGTCCTCCCGGCCCTTCGGCGTTCCTGTCGTCTTCAGCCTGTCGCAGTCCATCGTGGAGTCGGAACGGCCGGGCGGGACGGCTCCGGAGTCCGGGCCCGTCGTCGCCCCCGCCGGTCGAGTCGGTGGAGGTGCCCACCGAGGTCGAGCAGGAGGACCGGGCGGCTCGACCTCTGCCGGACGCCCGAAGGGCCGGGAGGAATCGTCCTCCCGGCCCTTCGGCGTCCGTACGACCGCTCAGCGCGAGCGTCGCGAGAGCATCGCCCAGGTGGTGGGGAGCAGCGCGGCAGCGACCAGCGCCTTGAGCGCGTCGCCGACCAGGAAGGGCACGAGTCCCGCGGAGAGGACGGAGCCGAGGTCGGCGGGCAGCCCCAGCGAGGCGAGGGCGGCGGCCAGCCAGGGCAGGCCGACGAGGTAGATGGTGGCGGTGCCGGCGAGGAAGGTCACCAGCGTGCCGAGGACGCGACGGTCCCACTGCCGCTGGGCGAGCCACCCGGTGACGATCGACGCGAGGACGAAGCCGACGATGTAGCCGCCGGTGGGACCCGCGAGGACCGCCCAGCCGTGCGAGCCCTCGGTGAAGACCGGGGCGCCGAGAGCGCCGACGAGCGCGTACACGAGCATGGAGAGCGCGCCGCGGAGTGCGCCGAGCGTCGTGCCGACCAGGAGGACCGCGAAGGTCTGGCCCGTGAAGGGGACCGGCCACATCGGGATGAACAGCTGCGCCATCGCTGCGGTGAGACCTGCACCCGCGAGCACCAGCAGGGCGTCGGTCGCGACGGAGCGGGTGACGAGCCGGTCGGCGAGGACCGGGCGCGGGAGGGCGGAAGAGGAAGGGGACATGGGTGATCTCCGAGAGTCCTGGTCGCCCGAGAGCGAGGAGCGAGCGCGTCCGCGGTGAGCGGACGTGGATCCGCCCCGCGGCTCAGGAAATATACTAGGGGGCTGCCGCATCGCGGCCCCTTGCCCCACTCCTCCCGAACCGAACGCCATTTCTTGGCGGGAACGGACAGCACTGTGCTCAGCGTGCACGACCTCGAACTCCGAGTCGGCGCCCGACTCCTGATGGAGAACGTCTCCTTCCGGGTGGGCGACGGCGACAAGGTCGGCCTCGTCGGCCGCAACGGGGCGGGGAAGACGACGCTGACCAAGGTCCTCGCGGGCGACCTCATCGCCTCGAAGGGCACGGTCGACCGCGGCGGCGAGATCGGCTACCTCCCTCAGGACCCGCGCTCCGGCGACCCGGAGGAGCTCGCGCGCACCCGCATCCTCGACGCCCGCGGGCTGGGGCAGCTGGTGCTCGGCATGCAGGAGGCGACGGTCGCGATGTCGAGCAGCGACACCTCCGTGAGCGAGGCCGGCATGAAGAAGTACGGCAACCTCACGGACCGCTTCCTCTCCCTCGGCGGATACGCGGCTGAGGCGGAGGCCGCGTCGATCGCGAGCAACCTCAACCTCCCCGACCGGATCCTCGACCAGCCGCTCAAGACGCTCTCCGGTGGCCAGCGGCGCCGCATCGAGCTCGCGCGCATCCTCTTCTCCGACGCGAGCACGCTGATCCTCGACGAGCCGACGAACCACCTCGACGCCGACTCCGTCGTCTGGCTCCGCGAGTTCCTCAAGAACTACCGCGGCGGCTTCATCGTGATCAGCCACGACATCGAGCTGGTCGGCGAGACCGTGAACCGCGTCTTCTACCTCGACGCCAACCGCCAGGTCATCGACGTCTACAACATGAACTGGAAGAACTACCAGCGCCAGCGCGCCGCCGACGAGGAGCGCCGCAAGAAGGAGCGGGTCAACGTCGAGAAGAAGGCCGGCGCCCTCCAGCTGCAGGCCGCGAAGTTCGGCGCGAAGGCCTCGAAGGCCGCGGCGGCGCACCAGATGGTCGCGCGGGCCGAGCGCATGCTCAGCGGGCTCGAGGAGGTCCGCGCGGTCGACCGCGTCGCGAAGCTCCGGTTCCCGACCCCGTCCGCCTGCGGTCGCACCCCTCTGCAGGCTCAGAACCTGTCGAAGAGCTACGGCTCGCTCGAGATCTTCACCGCCGTCGACCTCGCGATCGACCGGGGCTCCAAGGTCGTCATCCTGGGGCTCAACGGAGCGGGCAAGACGACGCTCCTGCGCATCCTGGGCGGCGTCGACCAGCCCGACACCGGAGTGATCGAGGCCGGGCACGGCCTCCGGATCGGCTACTACGCGCAGGAGCACGAGACGATCGACGTCAAGCGCTCGGTGCTTGAGAACATGGTCTCCTCCAGCCCGAACCTCACCGAGACCGAGGCGCGCCGGGTCCTGGGCTCGTTCCTGTTCACCGGGGACGACTCGCACAAGCCGGCCGGGGTCCTCTCCGGCGGGGAGAAGACCCGTCTCGCCCTGGCGATGATCGTGGTCTCGGGCGCGAACGTTCTCCTGCTCGACGAGCCCACCAACAACCTCGACCCCGCGAGCCGCGAGGAGATCCTCGACGCGCTCGCGCACTACGAGGGCGCGGTCGTCCTGGTCAGCCACGACGAGGGAGCCGTCGAGGCGCTGAACCCCGAGCGCGTCCTGATCATGCCGGAGGGCACCGAGGACCACTGGGCGGCCGACTACCTCGACCTGATCACGCTCGCCTAGCGGGCGTCGAGCAGCTCGTCCTCGACCTCGGAGTCGCTGCGGCCGCGGCGTCGGCGGCGCTCCTCGCGCCGCTCCTCGGCCGCCACGACCTCGGGGTCGTCTGCGTTGCGGATTCGGTACTCGTGGCGGATCGCCCAGCCGAGCCCGCCGAAGCCCATGACGGCGAACAGCACCCACTGGACGGCGTAGCTGATGTGCAGGCCCTCGTCGGCGACCGGCTTGATCGCGGCCAGCGGGGGAGCGTCGACCGGCGCCGGCGCCTCGGCGACCAGCAGGCCGTACGCCGAGGTCCGCAGGGGCTCGTCCAGCTGCGTCGACAGGTCGTCGAGCTGGATCGTGGCGATCTGGCCGGCCGGTGCGGAGCGTCCGTCGATCCGTCCCTCCGCGGGCTTCAGGCGGGCGACGACGGTCACCTCCCCCTCGGGCGGCGCGGGGATCGCGTCGGGGGAGTCCTGGGTCGAGCCGACGGGGACCCAGCCGCGGTCGACGACGAACACGCTGCCGTCGTCGAGCCGCAGCGGCGTCAGGATCTCGAAGCCGGGGTTGCCGTTGTAGGGCCGGTTGCGGACGAGGGTCTGCCCCTGCGTCTCGTAGACGCCGGTGATCTCGACCGGGCGGTACTCGAGGGCGTCGTCCCACGTGGAGTCGGCGGGGAGCAGCCCGTCGAGCGCCACCGGGTCGGCGGTCCAGTTCGCGGTGACCAGCCGGTTGGTCGAGGCGGCCTGGTCGAGCCGCGCGACCTGCCAGCGCGAGAGCAGCACGCAGGCGACGGCGAAGACGATCGCGAGAGCGAGGTAGCCGAACCAGCGTCGCGAGAAGACGAAGCGCCAGGAGGGACGGGGCGCGTCGCCGCTCATCGTTCCGCTCCGCGATCGACCGTGTAGAGCGGCTTCACCTCGAGCGGGAAGTCGCGGGCGAGGAGGAACTCGCGCAGGAACTCCAGGTGCTCGCCGCAGGCCAGCCAGGTCTTCCGACGGTCCTCCGCGTGGATCCTCGGGTTCCGCCACTCGATCGCGAATGTCGCCGTCCGCGGGCAGCCCGCTCGGGAGCAGGCGTGCGCGTCGGGGACCCGGCCGAGCGGGATCACGGCCGGTCTCCCCGCGGGTCGCCGCCCTCGGGGCCGGTCGGCGCCTCGGAGTCGGGGGCGGGGGGCGGCGGGACCGGCCGGGAGAGGACGATCGCACCCGGCCGCTCGACGTTGCCGCGCTCGCCCGCACTGCCGACGTTGGCCAGCACGACGGCGAAGTAGGGCAGGACCACGGCGCCGATGGCGAAGAACAGCAGCCACCAGCCGTGGGCGAAGAGCAGGCAGATGACGCAGAGCATTCTGATGCCCATCGCGATCGAGTACTTGATCGCGCGGGAGCGCCGCTCGGCGCTCGGCGACGGCGGTAGGGAGGTGAGTGTCTCGCGTGGTTTCACAGCCCTGCAAGCCTACGTCGCGGCGGGCGGGTGCAGGCCGGGAGGGCCTCATCCCGGAATCTGTTGCGCGACGCGCCTCTAGGATGTACGGGTCGCCCGGCGCCGCACGAGCGCCGGCAGGAGGGACACCATGACCACGCCGCGCACCGTCCTCGTCACCGGGGGCAACCGGGGGATCGGCTTCGCCATCGCCCAGGAGTTCGTGGCCGCCGGTCACCGGGTCGCCGTGACCGCGCGCTCGGGCTCCGGTCCGGAGGGCTCCCTCACCGTCGTCGCGGACGTGACCGACGCCGCCTCCATCGACGCCGCGTTCACGCAGGTCGAGGCCGAGCTGGGCCCGGTCGAGATCCTGGTGGCGAACGCGGGCATCACCCGCGACACCCTGCTGCTGCGCATGACGGAGGAGGACTTCACGTCCGTCGTCGACACGAACCTCACCGGGGCGTTCCGCGTCGTCAAGCGCGCATCGAAGGGGATGCTCAAGCAGCGCTTCGGCCGCGTCGTCCTCATCTCCAGCGTGGTCGGCCTCTACGGGTCGCCGGGCCAGATCAACTACTCCTCGTCGAAGGCCGCCCTCGTGGGCTTCGCCCGCTCGCTGACCCGCGAGCTCGGCGCCCGCAACATCACCGCCAACGTCGTCGCTCCCGGCTTCATCGAGACCGACATGACCGCCGAGCTCTCGCCGGAGCAGCAGGCGGAGTACCGGAAGAGCATCCCGCTCGCCCGCTACGGCACCGCTGCCGAGGTCGCGAAGGTCACGCGCTGGCTGGCCGGCGACGAGGCGGCGTACATCTCGGGTGCCGTGATCCCGGTCGACGGCGGCCTGGGGATGGGCCACTGACCGATAAGCCCTGGGCTTATATCCGGCGGATATAAGCTCTAGGCTTATGCGATGGCCTCCTCCGATGTCGTCGCCGTGCTCCTGGACCTGGTGACCTCCCGCTCCCTCGTCGACCGCGCGGGTGCTCAGCGCGAGATCGAGCGGGGCTTCGCCGAGGTGGAGGCCGCGGTCCCGGCGATCCAGCCCCTGCACCCGACGGTCGGCGACGAGTTCCAGGCGATCTACCCCTCCGTCCACGCCGCGCTCCGGGCGACGCTGCAGGCGCGCCTCTCGCTCCCGGCCGGCGTCGACTGCCGCGCGGGCATCGGCCTGGGCGAGGTGCGGGTGGTCGGGTCGGGGATCGCCGGGGACCTCGAGGACGGGTCCGGCTGGTGGCGCGCGCGCGAGGCCATCGATCGCGCCCACGCGCTCGAGGACGGTGCCGTGCCCACGGCCCGCGGATGGTTCGTCGCCGGGGACGCCGACGGGGACTCCGGCGAGGCGGCCGTCAACGCCTACCTCCTCTCCCGCGACGCGCTGGTCGGAGCGCTCAGCGCGCGCGATCGCCGACTCGTGCTGGGGAGCCTGCGCGGAGCGTCGCAGAAGGAGCTGGGCGAGCAGGAGTCGATCTCGCAGCCCGCCGTCTCGCAGGCGCTGCGGCGCGCGGGAGCGGGCGCCCTCCTCGCCGGCGCGCGCCTGCTGGAGGAGACGTGCTGACGGCGCTGCTGCTCGCCGTGATCGGCCTCGGCGACCTCGCGCGCACGCACCTCCGCCGCCGTGCGGCCCTCCTCGCGATCCCCGTGCTCGCCGCCGCAGCCGTGACCGCAGCGCTCCTCGTCGGAGCCCCGCCGCTCGGTGCGGCGATCGTCGTCGTCCTGGCCGGAGCCTGGCTGCTGACGACCACGACCGTCGAGAACGCGCGGCCGCCCGGGGGTCTGCGTCCGGCCGTCGCCCTCGTCGCGGCGGTCCTGGTGCTGACCGCTGTCGACCGCGCCGTCGGCGTCCCGACGGGGCCGCTCGCGCCGACCATCGTCGCGAGCACGCTCCCTCCGATCGAGCAGCTCGCTCTGGCGGTCGGAGCCGGGCTCTTCCTGCTGGAGAGCGGCAACGTGATCGTGCGGGCGGCGCTGTTCCGCGAGCTCCCGCAGGCCGAGCCCGCGCCGCGTCCGCGCTGGAGCGAGCGGTTCGCGCGTCGGGAGCCGGCCGACGCCCGCCTGCCGGACCTCCAGGGCGGGCGCACGATCGGACCGCTGGAGCGGCTGCTGATCGCCGGTCTCACGCTCGCCGGAGCGATCGGCCTCGCCGGTGCCGTGCTCGCGGCCAAGGGGATCGTGCGCTTCCCCGAGATCTCCCGCGACGGCGGCAGCGGCGAGAAGGCGGAGTACTTCCTGGTGGGCTCGCTCGTCAGCTGGGCGCTGGCGCTCGGCTGCGCCGGACTCGTCGCGATCGCGGGCCGCTGACCTTCCTGAGGCCGGGGGAGGCGGGCCTCAGCCGCGGAGGCCGAGGACGGGCAGCAGCTGCGACAGGTCGAGGCCGCCGACGACGAGGTCGGCGCGCTCGCGCACCAGGGGCTTGGCGTTGAAGGCGACCGCGAGGGAGGCGACCGCCATCATCTCCAGGTCGTTCGCACCGTCGCCGACGGCGATCGTGCGCTGCGGCGGGACGCCCGAGACCGCCGCCCACTCGCGGAGCGCCTCCGCCTTGGCCGCGGCGTCGATGACCGCCCCGTCGACCGCTCCGGTCAGCAGGCCGTCCCCGCAGCAGAGGCGGTTGGCCCGGACGAAGTCGAGGCCGAGCGCACCGGCGACCGGGTCGAGGACCTCGTGGAACCCTCCGGACACCACACCGACGCGGCCGCCGGCGGCGTGGACGCCGGCCACGAGCTCGGCGGCGCCGGGCGTGACGCGGACGCCCGAGCTCACACCGGGGAGCACCGACTCCGGGACCCCGGCGAGAGTGCCGACCCGCTCGCGGAGGCTCTCGCCGAAGTCGAGCTCGCCGCGCATCGCCCGCTCCGTGACGGCGGCGACGCGCTCCTCGGAGCCGGCGTGCACCGCGAGGAGCTCGATCACCTCGTCCTGGAGGAGGGTGGAGTCCGCGTCGAGGACGACGAGGAAGCGGGCAGGCGTCGCAGGACGCTCACTCATGGGCCGGTCCGATCGGTCGGGTGGGCGCGCCGGGGCGCAGAGCTCGACCCGCGGGGGTGCTACGGGTGGACGACGACGCCCTTGCCGACGACGGTGATGCCCGACTCGGTGACGGTGAACCCGCGCTCGCGATCGCGGTCGTGGTCCACGCCGACTCGAGCACCGGGCTCGACGACGACGTCCTTGTCGAGGATAGCGCGGACGACCAGCGCGTCCGGGCCGATGCGGACCTTGTCGAAGACCACCGAGTCGGTGACCGTCGCGTTCGACTCGATGACCGTCCAGGGCCCGACGACGCTGCGCTCGATGTGCGCGCCCGAGATCACGGTGCCGAGCGAGACGACCGAGTCGACCGTCGATCCCATGTTGCCCTTGCCGTCGCGGACGATCTTGGCCGGAGGGGAGTTCAGCTGCGACGAGAAGATCGGCCACTGCTGGTTGTAGAGGTTGAAGACCGGCAGCGCCGAGATGAGGTCCTGGTGGGCCTCGAAGAAGGAGTCGATGGTGCCGACGTCCCGCCAGTAGTAGCGGTCGCGGTCGGTCGAGCCGGGGACGTCGTTGAGCTTGAGGTCGTAGACGCCGGCCTCGCCGCGCGCGACGAAGTCGGGGATGATGTCGCCGCCCATGTCGTGGTCCGACGTGGAGGACTCGCCGTCGCGGATGACCGCGTCGATCAGGGCGTCCGCGTCGAAGACGTAGTTGCCCATCGAGGCGAGGACCTCGTGCGGGGAGTCGGCCAGGCCGACGGCGTCCTTGGGCTTCTCGAGGAACTCGGAGATCATCGTCGGGACGATGCCGTCGCCCGCCTCGTCACCGGCGAGCTGGATGACGCCGAACTGGTCCGCGAGCTCGATCGGCTGGCGGATGGCCGCGACGGTCGCCTTCGCACCGGACGTGATGTGCGCGTCGATCATCTGCGAGAAGTCCATGCGGTAGACGTGGTCGGCGCCGACCACGACGACGATGTCGGGCTTCTCGTCGCGGATCAGGTTGAGGCTCTGCAGGATCGCGTCGGCCGAGCCGCTGAACCAGCGCTTGCCCAGGCGCTGCTGCGCGGGGACCGAGGCGACGTAGGAGTTCAGGAGCCCGGAGAGGCGCCAGGTCTGCGAGACGTGGCGGTCGAGCGAGTGCGACTTGTACTGCGTCAGCACGACGATCTGGGTGAGACCGGAGTTGATCAGGTTGGACAGCGCGAAGTCGATCAGCCGGTACTGCCCGCCGAACGGCACCGCGGGCTTGGCCCGGTCCGCCGTGAGGGGCATGAGGCGCTTTCCCTCGCCGCCGGCGAGGACGATGCCGAAGATCTTCTTTGACTGCATGGCACCACAGTAGGGGCTCGGGCCTCCCCGTGGACCCCGGCTGTCGCCGGGGGAGCGCCCTGTACTACGGTTCGGGGGTGCGAGTCGATCTGCTGACCAAGGAATACCCGCCCGAGGTGTACGGGGGAGCCGGTGTCCACGTGGCCGAGCTCACCAAGGCGCTGCGCAGCGACCTGGAGGTCGTGGTGCGCTGCTTCGGCGCGCCGCGCGAGGAGGAGGGCACGTTCGCGTACTCCGTCCCCGCGGAGCTCGCCGAGGCGAACGGCGCGCTGCAGACCCTCGGGGTCGACCTGCAGATCGCGCAGGACGCGGCGGGGGCCGACCTGGTCCACTCCCACACCTGGTACGCCAACGCCGCGGGGCGTCTCGCCCAGCTCCTGCACGGCATCCCGCACGTGGTCTCGGCGCACAGTCTCGAGCCGCTGCGTCCGTGGAAGGCCGAGCAGCTCGGCGGCGGCTACCGCGTCTCGAGCTGGATCGAGCGGGAGGCGTACGAGAACGCCGACGCCGTGATCGCGGTGTCCGGCGGCATGCGCGAGGACATCCTCCGCTCCTACCCGGCCCTGGACCCGGCGAAGGTCCACGTGGTCTACAACGGCATCGACCTCGACGCCTGGCACCCGGTCGAGGACGAGGCCGTCCTCGCCGAGCTGGGCATCGACCCCTCGCGCCCCTCCGTGGTCTTCGTCGGCCGCATCACCCGGCAGAAGGGCCTGCCCTACCTGCTCCGCGCCGCGGCGACCCTGCCTCCCGAGGTGCAGCTCGTGCTCTGCGCGGGCGCCCCCGACACCCCCGAGATCATGGCCGAGGTCACCTCCCTCGTCCGCAGCCTCCAGGAGGAGCGCACCGGCGTCGTCTGGATCGACCGGCACCTGCCGCGCCACCAGCTCTCCGCGGTCCTGACGAACGCGACCACGTTCGTCTGCCCCTCGATCTACGAGCCCCTCGGCATCGTCAACCTCGAGGCGATGGCCTGCGGTGCGGCGGTCGTCGGGACGGCGACCGGCGGCATCCCGGAGGTCGTCGACGACGGCGTGACCGGCCGTCTCGTCCCGATCGAGCAGGTCACCGACGGCACCGGCACCCCCGTGGACCCGGAGCGCTACGTCGCCGACCTGGCCGCCGCCCTCGCCGAGGTCGTCGCCGACCCGGAGACGGCGAAGCGGATGGGCGCCGCGGGCCGCGAGCGCGCGCAGAGCCACTTCAGCTGGACGCAGATCGCGCGGGACACCCGCGCGATCTACGACTCGCTCGTCTGAGCCTCCCGGCCGCCTCCTTTAGAATGGCTCCCATGCCCAGCGTTGTCTCGTTCGTCGATGTGTCCTTCGTCCGGAACGGCAAGCGGATCCTCGACCACGTGTCGTGGGACGTGGCCGAGGACGAGCGCTGGGTGATCCTCGGCCCCAACGGGGCGGGCAAGACCTCGATCCTGCAGATCGCCGCCGCGCAGAACTACCCCTCGACCGGTGCCGCGCACCTGCTCGAGGAGACCCTCGGCCGCGTCGACGTGTTCGAGCTGCGCCCGCGCATCGGCTACGCCTCGACCGCGATGGCCCGCCGCCTCCCGGCCGGCGAGACCGTGCTCGACGTCGTGATGACCGCCGCCTACGCCGTCACCGGCCGCTGGAACGAGGGCTACGACGCGATCGACGAGCGCCGCGCCCGCCGCGTGCTGTCCGAGTGGAAGCTCGAGCACCTCGCCGAGCGCACCTTCGGGACGCTCTCGGACGGCGAGCAGAAGCGCGTCCAGATCGCCCGCGCGATCATGACCGACCCCGAGCTGCTCCTGCTCGACGAGCCGGCCGCGAGCCTCGACCTCGGCGCCCGCGAGGAGCTCGTCCAGCTGCTGGGCGGCTTCGCGAAGGACCCGGCGTCGCCCGCGATCGTGATGGTGACCCACCACGTCGAGGAGATCCCCGACGGCTTCACCCACGCCCTGCTCCTCCGCGACGGAGCGGTGGTGGCGGCGGGCCCGTTGGCCGAGTCCCTGACCGAGGCGACGCTCGCCGAGACCTTCGGGCTCGACATCGCTCTCACCCGCGAGAACGGGCGCTTCTCGGCCCGCGCCCGCGGCTGACCCCGGCTCCGGGGTCCGGGCGCGGCGCGACTTCTGCGCGCGCTGCCGGTCTGGTATTCTCGGTAGCTGGTTCGGGCCCGTTCGCGGTGCGCCCGCCCTCATCCACCCGTTCCCGTCGACGACAGGTGCGGTTCAGGACCATCGACGACAGGACACGACCATGAAGACCGACATCCACCCCGAGTACTCCGCGATCGTCTTCCGCGACCTCGCGTCCGGTGAGACCTTCCTCACCCGCTCGACCGCGAAGAGCAGCAAGACGATCGAGCTCGACGGCGTGACCTACCCCGTCATCGACGTCGAGATCTCCTCCGCCTCGCACCCGTTCTACACGGGCAAGCAGCGCATCATGGACTCGGCCGGCCGCGTCGAGAAGTTCAACAGCCGCTACAAGAACTTCGGCAAGTAGCACTCCTCGAAGGGCCCTCGACCTCACGGTCGGGGGCCCTTCGTCGTTCCCGCGGGGCGGTCCTCAGTAGCGGTAGAAGCCCTCTCCGGTGGCCGTTCCGAGGCGGCCGCGATCGAGGTACTCCGTCTTCAGGTGGGCGGCGAAGGCCTGGGAGGCCTCGTCCGGGGCCGCGGCGGCGATGTTGTAGGCGGTCCGCAGACCGACGACGTCGAAGATCTGGAAGGGTCCGAGCGGGGCGCCGGTGCCGATCCTCCAGGTCTTGTCGATGGTCTCGTGGTCGGCGTAACCGCCCATGAGCAGCCCTGACGCGGCGTTGAGGAGCGGCACCAGCAGCGAGTTCAGGACGTAGCCGGCCTTCTCCTTCTGCAGCCTGATGGGCTCGAGGCCGCTGGAGACGGCGAACTCCACGACGGCGTCGACCACGGCGGGGTCCGTGTCCGCCGTCCCCATGATCTCGGCCGTGTTCTGCGCCCAGACGTGGTTGGCGTAGTGCAACGCGAGGAACCGGTCGGGTCGGCCGGTCGAGGCCTTCAGGTCGCTGGGGAGCAGCGTGGACGAGTTGGTCGCGAAGACTGTGCGCTCGGGAGCGAGCGCACCCAGGCGGCCGTACAGCTCCTGCTTCAGGCCCAGATCCTCGGGGACGGCCTCGATCACGAGGTCGGCGTCGGCGACAGCCTCCGCGAGGTCGGAGGTGAGGCGGAGGGAGTCGAGCGCCTCCTGCGGTCCGCCGGCGACGCCGCCGGGCACCGACTCGTAGACGCCCGCGAGACCGCGGAGCCGCTCGCGCGTCGACTCGAGGACGTCGTCGGAGAGGTCGTAGACGGTGACGGCGAAGCCGTGGAAGGCCGACTGGAAGGCGATCTGGGAGCCGAGCACTCCGCTGCCGAGGACGGTGACCGTGCGGATCGTGGGCATGACTTCTCCTTGCGAGAGGGGGGGAGGGGGAACACGTGCTCACCCGATCCCACAGCGCCGCGGTCCGCGGAGCGAGGGCTTGCGCCGACGGGCGGGCCGTGGCCGTCGGGGAGCCGGCGCGGTAGCGTCCCGGCATGGTGTCCTTCGCCGACAAGCCGATCCTGCCGTTCACGACTCCTGAAGAGTGGGACGCCTACCTCCGCGGCGAGCCCGACCCGGACGGAGTCCGGCTGAAGCTGCGGAAGAAGGCCGCCGTCGATCCGGGGATCACCTACGCCGAGGCGCTCGACATCGCGCTCTGCCACGGCTGGATCGACGGTCAGGCGGGAGCCTTAGACGAGCAGTTCAAGCTCCAGGCCTTCACCCCGCGGCGTCGCGCGAGCCCGTGGTCCAAGGTCAATCGCGATCACGTCGCACGGCTGCTGGCGGAGGGCCGGATGCTGCCGGGCGGGCTGGCCGAGGTCGAGCGGGCACGCGCCGACGGGCGCTGGGACGCGGCCTACCGGCAGCGCGATGCGGAGGTGCCGGACGACTTCCAGCGGGCGCTCGACGCGGATCCGCAGGCCCTGGCCTTCTTCGCGACCGTCGGCGGGCAGAAGCGCTTCGCGTTCCTCTTCCGCCTCTCGCAGCTGAAGCGGGCGGCGACGCGGGAGCGGCGGATCGCGGAGTACGTGGCGCTCCTGCGCGAGGGGCGCACGCTGACCTGAGGGGTCAGTGGCGGACCGGCCAGCCCCCGTCGGCGACGAAGGACTCGTCGCGGACGCGGCGCATGTACTCCTGGAAGGACTCGGCCTGGGTGCGGCACCAGTCGACCTGGAGCGCGTGCAGGGCCTCCGCGCCGACTCCGAGCTCGTCGGCGAAGGCGCGGCCCAGCGCCTGGGCGACGCGACCCGCCGCGATCGCGTCCGCGCCCGCGTCGTGCGCCTCGGTGAGGGCGACGCCGTAGTGCTCGGCGGCGAGGGTCAGGGTGCGCTTGCCCTTGCGGTAGCGGTCCACCGCCTTGTCGATCACGAGCGGATCGACGACGGGGCTCGGGTCGAGCAGCACGGGCACGCCCCAGCGGCGCGCCTCGTGGGCGAGGAGCGAGAGGTCGTAGGGGGCGTTGTAGACGACGACCGGGATGCCGCGGGCGAGGAGCGAGCGCAGCGCCTCGGAGATCTCGGCCACGACCTCGCCCGCGGGGCGGCCGTGCGCGCGGGCGTGCTCGGTGCTGATCCCGTGGACGGCGGAGGCGCCCGCCGGGATCTCCACGCCGGGATCGGCCAGCCAGGTCGTGCCCTCGATCGGCTCGCCCGCCGCGTCGATCACGCCGACGTGCGCGGTGACGATGCGGCTCGTGCGGACGTCGATGCCGGTGGTCTCGAGGTCGAACACGGCCAGCAGGTCGAACCAGCGCGCCCCCTCGGAGGGGACGAGCGCCTGCTCGGCGTCGTCGAACAGCATCGGCTCGGTCTGCGTCTCGGTCGTTCCGGTGGTGCTCACGCCGACAGCCTAAAGGGGGCCTCCGACATCGGCCGGAGGCCCCTCGGCGTGCTGCCGGGTCAGCGGGCCTCGTGCGCCTTGGCGACGTGGAGCCAGAAGAAGCCCTGCGTGCCGAGTGTCATCGTCAGCGTGCCGTCGTCCGAGAATCCGGGGAAGCGGCCGCCGCCGAACAGGTCGCTGAGCGTCGATCCGGGGTTCTCCGGGTCCGTGATCGTGACCGAGACCGGGTTGTGGTTGAAGCTGAAGACGCAGAGCACCTCCTCGGGCTGGTCGCCCATCTCGGAGCCCGAGCCGGCGTAGTCCCGCACGAAGGCGAGCACCGACTCGTGGTCCGTCTCCAGGACGCGCATCGACCCGAGGCCGAACGCCGGGTGGCCGCGGCGCACGTGCAGGACGTTCCGCATCCAGTGCAGCAGGGAGCGGGACTGCGCCAGCTGCGCCTCCACGTTGACCTGGTTGTAGTGGTAGACGAGCGACTGGACGATCGGCTGCACGAGCTTGCCGGGGTCGGCTGCCGAGAAGCCGGCGTTGCGGTCGGGCGTCCACTGCATCGGCGTGCGCGACGCGTCGCGGTCGTTGAGCCAGATGTTGTCGCCCATGCCGATCTCGTCGCCGTAGTACAGGAACGGGCTGCCGGCGAGGGAGAAGAGCAGGGCGTTGATCAGCTCGAGCTCGGCGCGCGAGTTGTCCAGCAGCGGCGCGAGCCTGCGGCGGATGCCGATGTTCGAGCGCATCCGCGGGTCGTAGGCGTACCAGCCGTACATGGCCTGGCGGTACTCCTCGGACACCATCTCGAGCGTGAGCTCGTCGTGGTTGCGGAGGAACACGCCCCAGGCGGCGCCGCTGGGGATGTCGAACGTCTCGGAGAGCACCTTCTTCAGCTCGTTCGCCGTCTGCGCGCGGAGGGAGTAGAAGATGCGCGGCATGACCGGGAAGTCGAACGCCATGTGGCACTCGGGCTCCTCCTCCGTGCCGAAGAACGCGGCGACCTCCCGCGGCCACTGGTTCGCCTCGGCGATCAGGATGCGGCCGGGGTAGTCGCGGTCGACCATGGTGCGGAGGTTCTTGATGAACTCGTGGGTGGGCGGCTCGCCCTCTCCGTTGCCCTCGTCGGACTCGTAGAGGTAGGGGATCGCGTCGAGCCGGATGCCGTCGACGCCGAGGTCGAGCCAGAACTTGACCACGTCGTGGATCGCCTCGTGCACGGCGGGGTTCTCGAAGTTGAGGTCCGGCTGGTGGGAGAAGAAGCGGTGGAAGTAGAACTGGCGGCGCTCGGCGTCGAAGGCCCAGTTCGAGTCCTCGGTGTCGACGAAGATGATGCGGATGTCCGGCCACTTGTCGTCGGTGTCGTTCCAGACGTAGAAGTCGCCGTAGGGCCCCTCGGGGTCGGAGCGGGACTGCTGGAACCACTCGTGCTGGTCGCTGGTGTGGTTGAGCGGGAAGTCCATCACGATGCGCATGTTGCGCTCGTGGGCCTTCCGGACGAGGTCGCGGAAGTCCTCCATCGTGCCGAACTCGGGGAGGATCGCCTTGAAGTCGGAGACGTCGTAGCCGCCGTCGCGCAGAGGCGACATGTAGAACGGCGGGAGCCAGAGGGCGTCGATCCCGAGCCACTGCAGGTAGTCGAGCTTGGAGGCGAGCCCGTTGATGTCGCCGGCGCCGTCGCCGTTGGAGTCGTAGTACGACCGGATCATCACCTCGTAGAACACCGCCCGGCGGTACCACTGGGGGTCGAGGGCGAGTCCGGGGAGTTGGATCGGCGACGTGAAGCTCACGGTGCTCCTTCTGCTGCTGCCTGAGCGGATGACCGTCTCGCGAGACGGGTGGGCGGTGCGCCGTGTTGCGAGCGCGTGATCATGCTCCCGGCTCGGATCGAGGCCACGCAAGGCGTTGCGGCCAGATCTTCGACGGGCTTTCCCTACGATAAGGAACGCGATGACCACTCCCTCCCCTTACGCCTCCGATCTCGGCCGTGTCCCCGTCCGCGAGGCCGCGGTGGACGTCGCCGGATCCCGCACCGCCTACTGGACCTACGGCGCTCCGGACGCCTCGACCGTCCTCGTGCTGGTGCACGGGTTCCGCGGCGAGCACCACGGCCTCGAGCCCGTCGTCGCCCGTCTGCTCGCCGGGGGAGCGGACGTGCGGGTCGTCGCTCCCGACCTGCCCGGCTTCGGCGCCTCGACACCGATGACGCGCCTGCCGCACGACGTGGACGGCTACGCCTCCTGGCTCGGCTCCTTCCTCGACGCGCTGGGGCTCCGCGGCGAGGCGGCCGTCCTCGGCCACTCCTTCGGCTCGATCGTCGCGGCCGCGGCCGTCGCCGACGGGCTGCCCGCTCCGCTCCTGGTGCTGGTCAACCCGATCGGCGCGCCCGCCCTGCAGGGTCCGCGCGGAGTCCTGACCAGGCTCGCCGTCCTCTACTACCGGCTCGGCGCGCTCCTGCCGGGGCCCCTCGGACGCCGCCTGCTCAGCGACCCGCTGATCGTGCGGGTGATGAGCCTGGCGATGGTGAAGACGAAGGAGCCGGCGCTGCGACGCTTCGTGCACGACCAGCACGACCGGTACTTCAGCGCCTTCGCCTCCCGCGACACGGTCCTCGAGGCGTTCCGCGCCTCCGTCTCGCACGACGTCGGCGAGTACGCCTCCCGGATAAGGGTGCCGACGCAGCTGATCGCCGCGGCGCAGGACGACATCACTCCGCTCCCGGCGCAGTACCGCCTGCTCGAGAGGCTGCCGCACGCCCGCCTGCACGTCATCGACGGAGTCGGCCACCTGATCCACTACGAGACGCCGGACGAGGCCGCCGCCGTGCTGCGGGCGGCCCTCGAGGAGGGGATCGACCGATGAGGATCGTCGTCGACTGCCGGTACACCCGGCTCGAGCGGCACGACGGGATCAGCCGCTACACCGCGGAGCTCGTCCGCGAGCTCGCGAAGCTGCACGACGTGACCATGCTGATCAGCGACCGCCGCCAGCTCGCGATGCTCCCGTCGCTCCCGTGGGAGCGCGTGACCGGGCCGACCAGCCCGTTCGAGCCGTTCGTCGCGCTGCTGGTGAACCGGCTGCGGCCCGACGTGGTCTTCTCGCCGATGCAGACCATGGGCTCGCTCGGCCGCCGCTACCGGCTCGTCCTGACCGTGCACGACCTCATCTACTACCGCCACCGCACTCCGCCGCGCGACCTGGCCGCTCCCGTGCGCGCGCTCTGGCGGCTCTACCACCTCGCCTGGTGGCCGCAGCGGAGGCTCCTCCAGCGCGCCGATGCGGTCGTCACCGTCTCGGAGACAACCCGCGACCTGATCCGCTCCCACCGCCTCACCACCCGGCCGGTGGTCGTCGTCCCGAACGCGGCGACCGAGCCCGACGAGGCGAGCGCCGCTCTGGCGGGATCGCTGCCCGACCGGTCGGCCGCGCGCTCGCTCGTCTACATGGGCTCGTTCATGCCCTACAAGAACGTCGAGACGCTCGCGCGCGCGATGCGGCTGCTGCCCGACTACGAGCTGCACCTGATGAGCCGGGCGAGCGACGAGACCGTCGAGACGCTCCGGGCCCTGGCGCCGACCGCGAAGCTGGTGTTCCACCAGGGGGCGCCGGACGCGGAGTACCGTGCGGTGCTCGCGCGGGCGACCGCTCTCGTGACGGCGAGCAGGGACGAGGGCTTCGGGATCCCGCTGGTCGAGGCGATGGCGCTCGGGACGCCGGTCGTGGTGAGCGACATCCCGATCTTCCGCGAGATCGCCCAGGACGCCGCCGTGTACGTCGACCCGTCGAGCGCGAAGGGCATCGCGGACGGCGTGCGGTCGCTCGAGGACGGCGCCGTGTGGCGGACGCACTCGGCCCGGGCGAGGGAGCGGGCCGCGGCCTTCTCCTGGCGCGACTCCGCCCGGGTGCTCTTCGGGCTCCTGCAGGACCTCGGCCGGCGCTGACGCGGTCCGGCGATCGGACCGCCTCCGGGAGGCGGGCCGTCAGGCTCCCGGGGCCGGGCTGAGCACGTCGTCGAGGTCGACGTCCGCCACGACCACGTCGCCGGAGTCGTCGACGCCGACGATGCGCAGTGCCCCGTCGACGATCGCGAAGTCGTGCCGGGAGCCGTTGCCGACCGAGACGCCGTGCACGGGGAGGTCCTCGCTGCTGAGCGCGCGGATCAGGCTGCCGATGACCGCACCGTGCGTGGCGACGACGACGGACGCGTCGGGGAAGCGCTCGGCCACCTCGAGCAGCGCGGCGGTCGCCCGCTCGACGACCTCGGCGCGGGTCTCGCAGCCGGGGATCGGCGCGCGCTCGATGCCTCCGGGGAAGCGCTCGGCGAGCTCGGGACCGGTCATCCCCTCCGCCTCGCCGTAGGCGCGCTCGGCCAGGCCCGGCACCGCCAGCGGCTCGTCGAGTCCGAGACCGCGCGCGATGATCGCTCCGGTGTCGAAGGCGCGCTGCAGCGGACTGGCGACCACCGCGTCGAAGCGCCGATCGGCGAGCAGCCGCGCCGCCGCCCGCGCCTGGGCGCGCCCGGTCGCGTTGAGCGGGATGTCGCTCCTGCCCTGGATGCGCCGGGCGGCGTTCCAGTCGGTCTGGCCGTGGCGGACGAGGGTGAGCTGGGTCACAGGGGCCTCTCGGGAGGTCGGGTGCGGAGCGGGCGGGAGCTCAGAGGGCGGCGGTGCGGCGCGCGGGCAGGCGCTCGGCGAGCTCGCGGAGCACCTCGCTGGTGCCGCCGTCGATCTTGATGCTCGCGCGCGAGTCGCCCTTGGTGGTGCCGCGGTTGACGATCACGATCGGCATCCGGGCGCGACGGGCGATCTCGAGGAAGCGGATGCCGGAGTTGACCACGAGCGACGAGCCGGCCACGAGCAGCGCGTCGGCGCCCGCGACGATGGCGCGCGCCTCCTCGAACCGCTCGGTCGGGATGAACTCGCCGAAGAAGACGATGTCCGGCTTCAGGATCCCGCCGCAGACCGTGCACTCAGGGACGGTCATCGCCGAGACGTCGTGGACCTCGGCGTCGCCGTCGGGGTTGAGGGAGGAGACGTCGGGGTCGTCGAGCCAGGGGTTGAGCGCCTCGATCCGCTCGGCCACCGCGTCGCGGGCGAAGTACTGGCCGCAGGTCATGCAGCGCACACGGTCCGCCGAGCCGTGCAGATCCACCACGCGGCGCGAGCCGGCTCGGACGTGCAGGCCGTCGACGTTCTGCGTGACGACGCCCGTGAGCAGGCCGCGCTCCTCGAGCCGGGCCAGGGCCCGGTGGCCGTCGTTGGGGCGCGTGCTGGTGAAGCGGCGCCAGCCGAGCTGGCTGCCGGCCCAGTACCGGCGGCGGTAGTCGGGATCGGCGACGAACTGGGAGTAGGTCATCGGGCTGCGCACCGGTGCCCCGGCTCCGCGGTAGTCGGGGATGCCCGAGTCGGTGCTCATGCCCGCGCCGGTGACGGCGGCGATGCGGCGCCCGCTGAGGAGTTCGACGGCCTGCTCGACCGCGAGCGCCTCGGGGCCCTCGGCGACCGGTGTCGGACTCGACTCCATCCGCGCCTCCTTCGAGGGCCGTTCGAGCGGCCCCTGGACGAGTTTAGTCCGCGCCGTGCCCTAGATTGCCGGGATGCCGATCGTGCACATCACCGACCTCGACCACCCGCTCCTCGCCGACTACCACCGCCTCACCGACGTGGCGCTGCGGCGGGTGCTGGAGCCGGAGGGCGGTCTGTACATCGCCGAGTCGGCCAAGGTGATCGAGCGGGCGCTCGACGCCGGGCACCGTCCCCGCTCGGTCCTGGTGCAGGAGAAGCGGCTGCCGGACGCGGCCGGGGTGCTCGAGCGTCACCCCGAGGTGCCGGTCTTCGTGGCGCCGGATCCGCTGATCGAGGAGCTGACCGGATTCCACCTCCACCGCGGAGCGCTCGCCTCGATGCACCGTCCGCCGCTGCGGCCGATGGCCGAGCTGCTGGAGGGCGCGCGCCTCGTCGTGATCCTGGAGGACCTGGTCGACCACACCAACGTCGGCGCCGTCTTCCGCGCCGCGGCCGGCATGGGCGCGGACGCGGTCCTCGTGACGCCGCGCTGCGCGGACCCCCTGTACCGGCGCAGCGTCCGGGTGAGCATGGGCACGGTCCTGCAGGTGCCGTGGACGCGCACCCCCGAGTGGGCACCGGCTCGCCGCGCTCTGGAGGAGGCCGGGTTCTCGGTCGCCGCGCTGGCGCTCGCTCCGGACGCGGTGCCGCTCGACGAGTACGCGGCGGCTCGCCCCGAGCGCGTCGCGATCGTCCTGGGCGCCGAGGGGGACGGGCTCAGCCGCGCGGCGCTGGACGCCTCGGACACCGTCGTCACCATCCCGATGCTGCACGGCGTCGACTCGCTCAACGTGGCCTCGGCGAGCGCCGTCGCACTGTGGGCGCTGACCCGCGGGCGCTGACCGCCGGGCTCCGGCGCTCGGCGGCCCGGCGGTGACCCGCCGCTGACGCTCGCGACGCGGGATCGGGGTCGGTGCCGCGCGTCACCCGCCTCGTCCGACGACGGGGCGGCGTCCGGGACGGGTGAGAGGCCCGCCCGTACGATGACGGGGTGACCTCCCCGACCCGATCCGACGACGCCCTCGACCTGTTCGGGGAGCCCGCCGCGCCGGAGCCGCGACCGCGTCGACGGCGCGGGGCGGTCGTCGCCGGTCTCGTCGCTGCGACCGTGCTGGTCGGTGGAGGCGGTGCCTACGCGACCAACGCGGCGACCGCGGAGCTGCCGACGGCGAGCGCCGTCGCGGTGGACCCCGTCTCGAGCACCGTCGACGCGCCCGCTCCGGCCTGGCCGGCCTACGGCTCCGGCGCCGTGGCGGCCGTGGGCATCGACGGGACGGAGGAGGACGGGCTGCTCGCCCGCTACGGCTCCACCGGAACCGTGCCGACGGGGAGCATCGCCAAGGTCGTCACCGCTCTCGTCGTCCTCGCGGCGAAGCCGATCGCGGAGGGGACGGACGGGGAGACCATCACCTTCACGAGCGCGGACGTGCAGTACTACAACGACACCCTGGCCGAGAACGGCTCGAACGCTCCGGTCACCGCGGGTCTGCAGCTGACCGAGCGGGAGGCGCTGACCGCCATGATGCTCCCGTCCGCGAACAACTACGCGAAGTCCCTCGCTATCTGGGCGTACGGCTCGGAGGACGCCTTCCTCGCCGCGGCGCGCGGCTGGCTCGACGGGCAGGGGCTCGAGCGGACCTCCCTCGCCGACACCAGCGGGCTCTCGCCGGCGACGGTCAGCACGACGGCCGAGATGGTGCGCCTGGGCGAGCTGCTGATCGCGGACCCGGTGCTCGCTCCGATCGTCGCGACGCCGACCGCGGTCATCCCGGGGGTCGGCGAGGTCGACAACACCAACTCGCTCCTCGGCCGCTCGGGAGTGGACGGTATCAAGACGGGGACGACCGACGAGGCGGGCTCGTGCCTGCTGTTCTCGCTCGACGCGACCGTCGAGGGCCGGCCGGTCACCCTCGTCGGCGTGGTGGTGGGCGCGCGCACGCACCCGCAGCTCGCCGCGGACGTGCTGACCCTCGTCCCGACCGTCGAGGCGGGCTTCCGGACCGTCCCGCTGACCGTCGAGGGGCAGGACTACGGCACCCTCACGAGCGCCTGGGGGGAGACGGCGACGGCCGAGACCGCGGAGGCGCGGTCCGTGCTGGTGTGGGGTGCGGTCTCGACGACGACCACGGTCGCCCTCGATCCGCTCGAGACCGTCGCCGACGGCGAGCGCGTGGGGACCGCGACCGTCGACGTCAACGGCACCCCGTACGAGCTTCCCCTCGTCGCCGACGGGTCGATCGAGGACCCGGGCTTCGCCTGGCGCCTCGGCCACCCGGCCGAGCTGTTCGGCTGAGCGCGGGGCGAGCCGCCGCCTCCCGGGAGCGGATCAGGCCAGGGGATCCGCGGCCCGGTCGTCGATGATCCGCACGCCCGCGGTCGCGATGTCCTCGGCGACCTCCTCCGGCGTCGCGTTGCCCGGCACGACCGAGCCCGGCTCCGAGGCCGCGGGATCGGTGCTCCAGCGCTCGGCGGAGGGCCGCTTGGCGGTGATGAAGTCGCCGGAGGACTGGTGGCGGACTCGGCGCAGCACCCACGGCACGAGGTACTCCCGCGCCCACTGGATGTCCTCCGTGCGGGCGGCACGCCAGGTGCGGGCGTGCAGCGGCTCCGGGGCGAGGGGGCGCAGGTCGTTCTCGACGTTCAGCGACTCGAGGACCATGCGCGCGACCTCGTGGTGGCCGTGCGGGTTGAGGTGCAGGCGGTCCGGCGCCCACATCCGCACGTCCTGGATCTCCTGGAGGGACCACTGGTCGGCGACGATGCAGTCGTACCGCTTGGCCAGCGCCCGCAGGTTCTCGTTGTAGATCGCGACCTTCCCGCGGATCCGCCCGAACACGGGGGAGAAGCCCACATCCACTCCGGTGAAGAGGACGACGGTCGCCCCGTCGGAGCGGAGCCGGGCGAGGCCCGACTCGAAGCGGGACGCGATGTCGTCGGGGTCGGTCCCCGGGCGGATGACGTCGTTCCCGCCCGCGGAGATGGTGATGAGGTCTGGGCGCAGCTCCAGGGCGGGCTCGACCTGCTCGTCGACGATCTGCTGCAGGAGGCGGCCGCGCACCGCCAGGTTGGCGTAGGCGAAGTCCTCGTTCTGGCTGCCCAGGACCTCCGCCACGCGGTCCGCCCAGCCGCGGTGCCCGCCGGGGCTGCCGGGCTCCGGATCGCCGATCCCCTCGGTGAAGGAGTCGCCCAGGGCGACGTAGCGGGACCACGGATGACGCTGCTCGACCATCCCTCCATCATGCTCCGCACCCGGCCGCCGGTGGCACGGCGCGACACGCCGTGCGCCTCCCGGCGGGCCGCGGAGACCGAGCCGCTGTCGGAGGCGTCGGCTAGATTCGGTCCACGTGAACAGTCCCTCGAGCTTCGGTCATCAGGTCGGCACCTCCGCCGCTGAGCACCTGTCCCCGTCGTTCCCGGGCAGGGCGCCGTGGGGTACCGCGAACAAGCTCCGCGCCTGGCAGGCGGAGGCGCTCGAGGCCTACTTCCAGCACGAGCCGCGCGACTTCCTGGCCGCCGCGACCCCGGGCGCGGGCAAGACCACCTTCGCGCTGCGGCTGGCCGCCGAGCTGCTGCACAACCGCACGGTCGACCGGATCACCGTGGTCGCGCCGACGGAGCACCTCAAGCGCCAGTGGGCCGAGGCCGCGCACCGCGTCGGCATCCGCCTGGACCCGACCTTCACCAACCGCATGGGCCGCCACGCCCGCCACTACCACGGCGTCGCCGTCACCTACGCGCAGGTCGCCGTCCGCGCCGAGCTCCACCGCGAGCTCACCCTGTCCGGGCGCACCCTCGTCATCCTCGACGAGGTGCACCACGCCGGCGACGCGCTCAGCTGGGGCGACGCGGTGCGCGAGGCCTTCGAGCCCGCCGTCCGCCGGCTCTCGCTGACCGGGACGCCGTTCCGCTCGGACACGGCAGCGATCCCGTTCGTCAGCTACCTGCCGGACGAGGAGGGCATCCGCACCTCGCTCACCGACTACGCCTACGGCTACGGCCGCGCGCTCGCGGACGGCGTCGTCCGGCCGGTGCTGTTCATGGTCTACGCCGGGCAGATGCGCTGGAAGTCGAAGGCCGGCGACGAGATGGAGGCGCGGCTCGGCGAGGGCAACACCAAGGACATCACCTCGCAGGCCTGGCGGACCGCGCTGGACCCGAAGGGCGACTGGATCCCCTCTGTCCTCCGCGCCGCGAACACCCGCCTCACCGAGGTGCGGCGCGCCGTGCCAGACGCCGGCGGCCTGGTCATCGCGACCGACCACTACACCGCGCGCGCCTACGCCGCGATGCTCCGCGAGATCAGCGGCGAGACCGTCACCGTCGTGCTCTCCGACGAGAAGGAGGCGAGCGACCGGATCGAGGAGTTCGCGAAGGACACCAGTCGCTGGATGGTCGCGGTCCGCATGGTCTCCGAGGGCGTCGACGTGCCGAGGCTCGCCGTCGGCGTCTACGCGACATCGGCGTCGACTCCTCTGTTCTTCGCCCAGGCGATCGGCCGCTTCGTGCGCGCGCGGCGCCGCGGCGAGACCGCCTCGGTGTTCCTCCCGAACGTGCCCGGCCTGCTCGCGCTGGCGGGCTCGATGGAGCTGCAGCGCGATCACGCCCTCGACCGCAGGACCTCCGACGACGAGGAGTACCCCGAGGCCGACCTGATGGCCGACGCCGAGCGCAGCGACAAGGCGTCCTCCGATCTCCTGGAGGAGGGCCGCTTCGAGTCGATCGGCTCGGCCGCCACCTTCGACCGCGTCGTCTACGAGGGCGCCGAGTTCGGGATGGAGGTCGAGGTCGAGAGCGAGGAGGAGCTCGACTTCATCGGCCTGCCGGGGCTCCTCGAGCCCGACCAGGTGCGGGAGCTGCTCCAGCACCGGCAGCAGCGGCAGGCCAAGCGCGCCGGCAGCCGCGCGGGCGCGGCGGCCCCGGCCGAGCCGGCGAGCGAGATCCCGGCGCCGCTCTACCGCACGCTCAAGGAGCAGCGCAGCCTGCTCAACTCCCTGGTCGGCCTGTGGGCACGGGGGACGGGCGAGTCGCACGGCCAGGTGCACACCGAGCTGCGCCGGCTCTGCGGCGGACCCGCGGTGGCGCAGGCGAGCGTGACCCAGCTGCAGGCGCGGATCGACCTCCTGCGGCGCAGGCTCGGCTCGCACTGATCGCGGTGCGGCGCCCCGGTCCGTGGCGACGTGGCCCTGACGACGGGGCCGATCGCTGCTCCCGCCCAGCCCGGCCGGCCCCTCCGCGTGCGCCGGACAGTCCCTCCGGCGCGTTCTAGCCGATGCACCCGGCGCGGCGCCAGCCCTCCCCGGCGGACCGGGCGCGACCGTACTGTTCGAGCGTGACCCACCGGAACGACCTGCCCGCTCACGCGCCCGCAGGACGAACCGGACGGCGGTTCCGGCCGCCGGTCGTGACCACCGGAGGAGGACCGCGCGATGAGCGCTGACCGTCAGGGGAATGCTCGAGACACGCTCGCTAAGCTGAGCAGTCGGTCCGTCGCGGAAGTGACGGACCATCACCCCCGACGTCGGGCATCCGCAGACCGCACATCGGCGTCTCCCGGACTGCCCGAGAACAATCCCCTGAGGAGTCTCGTGGAGACCTGGCCCGGAACCGCCTACCCGTTGGGCGCGACGTTCGACGGAAGCGGCACGAACTTCGCCCTGTTCAGTGAGATCGCCGAGCGCGTCGAGCTGTGCCTCTTCGAGGAGGACGGCACCGAGACGCGCGTCGAGATCCAGGAGTCGGACGCCTACGTCTGGCACTGCTACCTTCCGCAGGTCCAGCCGGGCCAGCGCTACGGCTTCCGCATCCACGGACCGTACGACCCCGATGCCGGCCACCGCTGCAACCCGAACAAGCTGCTGCTGGACCCCTACGCGAAGGCGATCTCGGGGGAGATCGACTGGGACCAGTCCCTCTTCTCGTACACCTTCGGCGACCCGGACTCGACGAACGACGAGGACTCGGCGCCGCACATGATGATGGGCGTCGTCATCAACCCCTTCTTCGACTGGGCCGGTGACCGCCGCCCGCGCACCTCCTACGACAGCACCGTGATCTACGAGGCGCACGTGAAGGGGCTCACCAAGACGCATCCCGACGTGCCGGAGGAGCTCCGCGGCACCTACGCCGGAGTCGCCCACCCCGCGGTGATCGACCACCTCAAGCACCTGGGCGTCTCGGCGATCGAGCTCATGCCCGTGCACCAGTTCGTGAACGATTCGACGCTGATGGACAAGGGCCTCTCGAACTACTGGGGCTACAACACGATCGGCTTCTTCGCTCCGCAGAACACCTACTCCTCCACGGGCGACCAGGGCCAGCAGGTCCAGGAGTTCAAGAGCATGGTGAAGGCGCTCCACGCTGCCGGCATCGAGGTCATCCTCGACGTGGTCTACAACCACACGGCGGAGGGCAACCACCTCGGCCCCACGCTGTCGTTCCGCGGCATCGACAACGAGGCGTACTACCGCCTCGTCGACGACGACAAGCGCTACTACATGGACTACACCGGCACCGGGAACACCCTGAACGTGCGCCACCCGCACTCGCTCCAGCTGATCATGGACTCGCTGCGCTACTGGGTGACGGAGATGCGCGTCGACGGCTTCCGCTTCGACCTCGCCTCGGCGCTGGCACGCGAGTTCTACGACGTCGACCGGCTCTCCACCTTCTTCGAGCTCGTCCAGCAGGACCCGGTGGTCTCGCAGGTGAAGCTGATCGCCGAGCCGTGGGACGTCGGGCCGGGCGGCTACCAGGTGGGCAACTTCCCGCCCCAGTGGACGGAGTGGAACGGCAAGTACCGCGACACGGTCCGCGACTTCTGGCGCGGCGAGCCGTCGACGCTGGGGGAGTTCGCCTCCCGCCTCACCGGCTCGGCCGACCTCTACGCGCACTCGGGCCGCTACCCGGTCGCCTCGATCAACTTCGTCACGGCGCACGACGGCTTCACCCTCCGGGACCTGGTCTCGTACAACGAGAAGCACAACGACGCCAACGGCGAGGACGGCAACGACGGGGAGTCGCACAACCGCTCCTGGAACCACGGCGTGGAGGGGCCCACGGACGACCCGCGGGTGCTCGCGCTCCGGGCACGCCAGCAGCGGAACTTCCTCGCGACGATGCTGATCTCCCAGGGCGTCCCGATGATCCTCCACGGCGACGAGCTGGGCCGGACCCAGAACGGCAACAACAACACCTACGCCCAGGACAGCGAGCTGACCTGGATCGACTGGGCGCACGCCGACCGGCCGCTGCTCGAGTTCACCGCGGCGCTCATCCGCCTGCGCGCCGAGCACCCGACCTTCCGCCGCATGCGCTTCTTCGACGGCCGCCCCGTCCTGCGCGGCGACGGCGAGCCCCTGCCCGACATCGTCTGGTTCACCGCCGCCGGCACCGAGATGTCCCCGTCCGACTGGGACTCCGGTCTCGGCCGATCGGTGGGCATCTACCTCAACGGCAACGGGATCCGCGAGCGCGACCAGCGCGGGCGCCCCGTCACCGACGACAGCTTCCTCCTGTACTTCAACGCCGACGACGTCGACGTCGAGTTCGCGATCCCGAGCGACGAGTACGCGCTCGAGTGGAGCGTCCTCGTCGACACCGCCGGCGCCGAGGCGGACTCGATCCCGCGTCCGGCGGGGGCGATGCTCACCGTCCAGGCGAAGTCGCTCGTCATCCTCCAGGAGCACAGCACCCCCGAGCCCGAGGTCGACCACTCGGTCGCCGCCTCGCTCGCGTCCCTGGCCGCCACCTCGGCCATCCCGATCGTCTCCTCGACCGGACCCACCAGCCCCCACGCCGAGTCGACCGACTCCGCGACCGCACCCTCGACAGGAGCCTGACGTGCGTCTGCCCGCCTCCACCTACCGCCTCCAGATCCGGTCGGCGTTCGACCTCGACGACGCCGCCCGCGTCGCCGACTACGTGCGCGCGCTCGGAGCGGACTGGCTGTACTTCTCGCCGCTGCTGAAGGCCGAGCCCGGCTCGGACCACGGCTACGACGTGGTGGACCACACCGAGGTCGATCCCGACCGCGGTGGCGCGGCCGGCCTGGCGAACGCCTCGGCCGCGGCGCGGGCGGAGGGCCTCGGCGTCCTCATCGACATCGTCCCCAACCACATGGGCGTCGCGACCCCGAGCGAGAACTCGTGGTGGTGGGACCTGCTGAGGAACGGGACGTCCTCCCGCTACGCCACCGCCTTCGACATCGACTGGGAGGCGGGGGGCGGGAAGTTGCGCGTGCCGATCCTCGGCGACGGTGCGAGCGAGGGAGACAGCGACAGCGAGCTCGACGCGCTCGAGGTCGTCGGCGACGAGCTGCACTACTACGAGAACCGGCTGCCGATCGCGCCCGGCACCGCCGAGCCCGGCGACTCCGGCCGCACGGTGCACGAGCGCCAGAGCTACGAGCTCGTGAACTGGCGCCGCGCCGACGCCGAGCTGAACTACCGCCGCTTCTTCGCGGTGAACACCCTCGCCGCCATCACGGTCGAGCGGCCCGAGGTGTTCGACGCCTCGCACGCCGAGATCGTCCGCTGGTTCACCGAGGGGCTCGCAGACGGCCTGCGCGTCGACCACCCGGACGGCCTGGCCGACCCGGGCGGATACCTCGACGACCTGGCCCGCGCGATCGGCGGCGCGCCGGTCTGGGTCGAGAAGATCCTCGAGGGCGACGAGGAGCTCCCGCCGCACTGGGCGACCGTCGGCACCACGGGCTACGACGCCCTGGCCGACGTCGACCGCATCCTGGTCGACCCCGACGCCCGCCCCGTGCTGGAGGGCCTCGACGCCGAGCTCACGGGGAAGGGCGCCCCGCTGCAGTGGGCCGACCTCATCCACGACACCAAGCGCGGCATCGCCGACGGCATCCTCCGCTCCGAGGTCCTGCGGCTGGCCCGCCTGATCCCCGGCATCGAGGGAGCGGACGACGCGCTGGCGGAGCTCCTGGCGACCTACCCGGTCTACCGCAGCTACCTCCCCTACGGAGCGGAGCACCTCGAGCACGCCCGCGTCGACGCCGTGCGCCGCCGCCCCGAGATCCGCGCGACCATCGACGAGGTCGCCGCGGCGCTCGGCGAGACCGGCACGCCGGTGTCCGTGCGCTTCCAGCAGACCTCCGGCATGGTGATGGCGAAGGGCGTCGAGGACACGGCGTTCTACCGCTTCAGCCGCCTCACCTCGCTGAACGAGGTCGGAGCGGACCCGGACGAGTTCGCGATCGACCTGGTCGAGTTCCACCGCCGCCAGGCCGTGCGCCAGGCCTCGTTCCCCGCCTCGCTCACCACGCTCTCGACCCACGACACGAAGCGCGGCGAGGACACCCGTGCCCGCATCACCGCACTGGCCGAGGACCCGGAGGCGTGGGCGGCGACGCTCCGCGAGCTCCACGCCCTCGTCGGCTTCGGCGACGGCCCGATCGAGCACCTGCTCTGGGAGGCCGTCGTGGGGACCTGGCCCGCGAGCCGCGAGCGCCTGCACGCCTACGCCGAGAAGGCGTCGCGCGAGGCCGACGACTCGACGCACTGGACCGCTCCTGACGAGCAGTTCGAGAAGCGGATGCACGCGGCGATAGACGCGGCGTTCGACGAGCCCGCCGTCCGCCGGCTGGTCGAGCAGACCGTCGAGCGGGTGTCGGCCGCCGGCTGGTCGAACGGCCTCGCCGCGAAGCTCGTGCAGATCACCGCCCCGGGCATCCCGGACGTCTACCAGGGCAGCGAGCTCTGGGAGACCTCCCTCGTCGACCCGGACAACCGCCGCGAGGTCGACTTCGGGCAGCGTCGAGCGCTGCTGGAGCGGATCGACGGCGGCTGGAAGCCCGCGATCGACGCCGAGGGAGCCGCGAAGCTCCTCGTCACCTCTCGCGCCCTCCGGCTCCGCCGCGACCGCCCCGAGCTGTTCACCCGCTACGCCGCCGTCCCCGCGATCGGGCCCGCCGCCGAGCACGCGATCGCTTTCGACCGCGGCGGCGCGCTGACCGTCGCGACCAGGCTCCCCGAGGGCCTCGCCGCTTCGGGCGGGTGGAACGGCACGGTCGTGGTCCTGCCCGGGCACCCGATGGAGGACGTCCTCACCGGCCGCACCTTCGCGGGAGGAGTGACTCCGGTCGCCGAGATCCTCGCCGACTACCCCGTGGCACTGCTCGCCCCGGTCTCCTGACCGGTTCCGCACCGCACCGCAGACCGATCCGACCCCTCCTGGAGACAGCAGTGATCAGCACGACTCCCTACCGCTACGCACTCCCGACGACCGGGCCCGAGCGGTTCGACGTCTGGGCCCCCGAGGCCTCGACGGTCGAGCTCCTCCTCGGCGACGACTCGTCGCTGACGATGACCCGCCACGGAGACGACGGATGGTGGCGGGCGCCCGCGTCGGCCCCGGCCACCGGCGAGGTCGACTACGGGTACCGGGTGGACGGCAGTGGTCCGCTGCCGGACCCCCGCTCGCGCCGCCAGCCGAAGGGCGTGCACGAGCTCTCGCGCACGTTCGACCCCTCGGCGCACGAGTGGGGCGACTCCGCCTGGACCGGGCGCGAGCTCGCCGGCGCCGTCATCTACGAGCTGCACCTCGGCACGTTCACACCCGAGGGCACCCTGGACGCGGCGGCGGAGCGCTTCGAGCACCTGCGCTCGATCGGCGTGGACTTCATCGAGCTGCTGCCGGTCAACGCGGTGAACGGAACGCACAACTGGGGCTACGACGGCGTCCTCTGGTACGCCGTGCACGAGCCGTACGGCGGACCCGAGGCGTACCAGCGCTTCGTGGACGCCGCCCACCGTGCCGGCCTCGGCGTGGTCCAGGACGTCGTCTACAACCACCTCGGCCCGAGCGGCAACTACCTGCCGGAGTTCGGCCCGTACCTCAAGAACGAGAAGGCCAACACCTGGGGCAGCTCGATCAACCTCGACGGCGAGGGTTCGGACACCGTCCGCGGGTACATCATCGACAACGCTCTGATGTGGCTGCGCGACTACCACGTCGACGCCCTGCGCCTGGACGCGGTGCACGCCCTCTCGGACGAGCGGGCCGTGCACGTGCTCGAGGAGATGGCGAGCGAGGTGGCCGTGCTGTCGGCCCACGTCGGGCGCCCTCTGACGCTGATCGCCGAGTCCGACCTCAACGACCCGACGCTGATCACTCCGCGGGAGGCGCACGGCTACGGGCTCGACGCGCAGTGGAGCGACGACTTCCACCACGCGGTCCACGTCGCGCTGACCGGGGAGACCACGGGCTACTACGAGGACTTCGCGCCGCTCGGCGCCCTCGCGAAGGTGCTGACCCGGGGCTTCTTCCACGACGGCACCCTCTCGACGTTCCGCGGCCGTCACCACGGCCGTCCGGTGGACACCGAGCACATGCCGACCTGGCGCCTGGTGGTCTGCAGCCAGAACCACGACCAGATCGGCAACCGGGCGGTCGGCGACCGTCTGACGGCGTCCCTCGACGAGGGGCGTCTCGCGATCGCCGCTGCTCTGACGCTGCTGGGCCCTTTCACTCCCATGCTGTTCATGGGCGAGGAGTGGGCGGCGTCGACCCCGTGGCAGTTCTTCACCTCGCACCCGGAGAAGGATCTGGGTGAGGCGACGGCGAAGGGCCGCATCGAGGAGTTCGCGAAAATGGGCTGGGACCCGGAGGTCGTGCCCGACCCGCAGGACCCGGAGACGTTCCTGCGCTCGCGGCTCGACTGGTCCGAGGTCGGGGAGGGGCGTCACGCCCGCACCCTCGAGGTGTACCGCGAGCTGGCGGCGATCCGCCGCCGCTACCCCGAGCTGACGGACCCGCGCTTCGGGTCGCTCCGCGTGGAGTTCGACGAGGAGGCCCGCTGGCTGACTCTCGGCCGCGGTCGGGTGACCGTCGCGATCAACGTCGGCGAGTCCGCCGCCCGCATCGCCCTGCCGGAGGTGGCGGAGACGCTGCTCGGCGTCGGGGAGTACGCGGTGCAGCCCGGGGACACCGAGGTGGATCTCGGCGGTTCCTCGCTGCTGGTGACGCTGAGCGCCTGAGCGCCTGAGCGCCTGAGCGCCTGAGCGCCTGAGCTCCGTGGCGGCCGGCTGTTCAGGTGGCCGGCCGCCGCTGTCCTGAACGGCCGCCTCGGGCCCGAGCGCTCAGAGCGTGACCGCGGCGTACTCCGTCGCGGTCACGACCCGCACTCCCTCGTCGTGGACGAGCAGGAGCGCGCGGAGGGGGATGGCCCGCTTGTGGCACGCCGCCGCCAGGTGACGGGCGAGGACCCGATCGGTCTCGCCGAGGAAGGCGCGCCCGGGACGTTCCAGGGCGAAGGCGAGCGAGCCCACGTCCTGGTGCGCCACGGCCTTGGCGAGGGTGGCGACGATCCGCTCGGTCTTCTCCTCGTCGGGGTGCACAGGGAGTCCGTCCACCGGGTAGAGGATCGGCAGCTGCACGCCGTCGCGGTCGAGGAAGATCGGCCACAGCGCCCGGCGGTAGGCCGGTCCGATCAGCGAGGAGACGCGCTCGCGCAGCTCGCGGTCGTTCAGGAGCGGCGCATCGAGGTGCGGAGCGGGAGCGGCGTGGTCGAGAGTGGTCATGGTGTCGCTTTCTCGTGGGGCGAGCGGGCGGTGCCGCTGAGGGGTCATCGGAAGTTGCGGGAGGTGGTGCGAGCGCCGACCGTGAGGGTCTCGAACCTGTCGGCGAGGAGGTTCGTCACCCCCTCGTCGGAGCGCTCGAGGATCCCCCTGACCAGCAGGGCGGGTGCCTCGCGGGCCACGCGGCGGTAGCGGTTCCATACTCCGACGGAGCAGATCACGTTGAGGATCCCGTGCTCGTCCTCGAGGTTGAGGAAGGTCACTCCACCGGCTGTGGAGGGACGTTGGCGGTGGATCACGACCCCGCCGACCTCGATCCGGGTCCCCGAGGGGATGGCGGGGAGATCGGCCGAGGAGCGGGCGCCGCGGCGAGCGAGTCCCTCGCGGAGGTGGCGCAGCGGATGGTCGTCGGGCGAGATGCCGGTGGCCCAGAAGTCGAAGACCACGCGCTCCTGAGGGGAGAGCATCGGCAGGAGCGGGGGCTGCACGACGACCGTGGAACCGGCGAGGAACTCCTCGCGGTCGCCTGCGGCGGTGCCGGCCTCCCAGAGCGCCTGCCGGCGCTGCAGACCGAGCGTGTCGAAGGCGCCCGCGGCACCGAGGGCCTCCAGCTGAGCCGCGGTCGTGCCGACCCGACGCGAGAGGTCGGCCATGCTCGCGTAGGGTCCGCCGCGCTCGCGCTCGGCGACGATGTGCTCGGCGAGCGAGGTGCCGATGCCCTTCACCCCGGCCAGCCCGAGCCTGATCACGAAGCCGCTGTCGCGCCTGTGGTCGTCCGTAGGGAAGTGCTCGGTGCGGTCGAACAGCCCCGTGGGCGGCTGATCGGCGCGGAGGCAGTCGTCGCTCCCGTAGGCGGCACCGCCCCTCCGGCGTGCGGGGGTGTCCTCCTTCGCCTCGAGCCCGGGAGGCGCCAGCGAGCGATTGACGTCGGGCGAGACGACCTCCACTCCGTGACGCCGGGCATCGGCGACCAGGGTGTGCGGGGCGTAGAAGCCCATGGGCTGCGCCCGCAGCAGCGCGGCGGTGAACGCGGCGGGGTAGTGCAGGCGGAGCCAGGCGCTCGCGTAGACCAGCAGGGCGAAGCTGATCGCATGGCTCTCGGCGAAGCCGAAGTTCGCGAAGGCCTGGATCCGGAGGTAGATGTCGTCCGCGACCTCGCCCGTGATGCCGTTGCGGGCCATCCCCTGGTAGAGCCGCTCGCGGAGGGTCTCGATCTTCTCGGTCCCGCGCTTGGACCCCATCGCCCGGCGCAGCAGGTCGGCGTCCTCCGCGTTGCAGTCGCCGACGGCCACGGCCACCTGCATGAGCTGCTCCTGGAAGAGCGGCACGCCGAGGGTGCGCTTGAGCGGCGTCACGAGGAGGGGGTGCTGGTACGTCACCGGCTCCTCGCCGAGCTTGCGGCGGATGTAGGGGTGGACCGCACCGCCCTGGATGGGGCCGGGGCGGATGAGCGCGACCTCGATCACCAGATCGTAGAAGCGGCGCGGCTGCAGCCGGGGGAGGGTGCCCATCTGCGCCCTGCTCTCGACCTGGAACACCCCGATCGAATCGGCGCGGCAGAGCTGGTCGTAGACGCCCTTCTCCTCCCGGGGGAGGGTGGAGAGGTCCCACTTCTCGCCGACGTGCTCGGCGACGAGGTCGAACGTGTACTGCAGGGCGGCGAGCATCCCGAGCCCGAGGAGGTCGAACTTGACCAGGCCCATCCAGGCGCAGTCGTCCTTGTCCCACTGCAGGACGGTGCGGTCCTCCATCCGAGCGGGCTCGATCGGGCAGACCTCGCCCACGGGCCGGTCGGTCAGCACCATGCCGCCGGAGTGGATGCCCAGGTGCCGGGGCGTGCCCAGCACCCGGGTGGTCAGGGCGACCACGTCCTCGGGGATGTCGTGGTCGGTGCTCTCGGTGACGGACCCCCACCGCTCGACCTGCTTCGACCAGCCGTCCTGCTGCCCGGCGCTGTATCCGAGGGCCTTGGCCATGTCGCGCACGGCGAACTTGGGCCGGTAGGTGATGACGTTGGCGACCTGGGCCGCGTTCAGACGTCCGTACTTCCGGTAGACGTACTGGATCACCTCCTCGCGCCGCTCCGAGTCGAAGTCGACGTCGATATCGGGCTCCTCGTCGCGGATGCTGGAGAGGAACCGCTCGAACGGCAGGTCGTAGAAGATCGAGTCGACCGCCGTGATGCCCAGGACGTAGCAGACCGCCGAGTTGGCGGCCGAGCCGCGTCCCTGGCAGAGGATGCCGTTCCGCTTGGCGTAGTGGACGATGTCGTGGACGATCAGGAAGTAGCCCGGGAAGTCCTTCTGCTCGATCACCGCGAGCTCCTTCTCGAGGCGCGCGAGGACGTCGGCGTCGGCGCGGGGGTACTTGGCCGGCACGGCCTCGCGCACGAGCTCGCGCAGCCAGCTCATCGAGGTGTGCCCCTCGGGGACCTCCTGGCGCGGCAGCCGGGGCCGGACTCGGCCGAGCTCGAAGGCGATCTCGTCGGCGACGCGCACCGTGTTCTCCACGGAGCCGGGGTAGCGGCCGAAGCGCTCGGCCATCTCGGCGCCGGAGCGCAGGTGGGCGCCGCCCGCTGCGGGGAGCCAGCCGTCCATCTCGTCGAGACTCCGGCGTGCTCTGACCGCGGCGAGGGCCGTCTGGAGGGGGCGCTCCTCCGGCCGGGCGTAGTGCACGTTCCCGGTGGCGACCGTCCGCAGCCGGAGCTTCTCGGCGATCGCCGCCAGCTGGTCGTTGGCGCGCGAGGCGAGGGGATCCCCGTGGTCGTACAGCTCCACGAGGACGTTGGCGGGACCGAAGAGCCGGACGAGCTCGCGGACCTCCTGCTCGGCCGCGGCCACTCCTGCGGCGGCGAGCGCTTGACGGACCGCTCCCTTGCGGCAGCCCGTCAGCACGATCCAGTGGCCGTCGGCGGCGCGCGCGAGCTCCTCGAGGTCGTAGCTCGGCTTGCCCTTCTCGGCTCCGGCGAGCTGGGCGGTGGTGATCGCACGGGCGAGGCGGTGGTAGCCCTCCTCGCGGCGCGCGAGGACGAGCAGGTGGGTCCCCTCCGGATCGGCGACCCCGTTCTGAGGCGAGGTGAGCCCGATGGAGAGCTCGGCTCCGAAGGCCGTGCGGACGGCGTGCCCCTGCGCGGCCTCGGCCATCCTCACGATGCCGTAGAGGCCGTCGTGGTCGGTGAGCGCGAGGGTGTCGATGCCGAGCCGGACCGCCTCCTCGACCAGCTGCTCCGGCTTGCTCGCCCCGTCGAGGAAGCTGAAGTGGGAGTGGGCGTGCAGCTCGGCGTAGGGCACCGGATGAGCCGGCGGCCGGACGTCGTCCCCTGCCACGTAGGCGGGGCGCTTGTGCGACCAGGCCGGACTGTCGCCGCCGTCGCCCTGGACGACCGTGCCGTCGGCGCGCTTGCCGCTGGAGAGGCGGCGCTCGAACTCCGACCAGGGGATCGGCGGGTTGTTCCAGCCCATCGGGGCTCCTTCGGTGCTCGTTCGCGGTGGTGGAGGGATGCTCCGGTTCAGTCGTAGCGGGCCTCTGCGGCCCAGACCCCGTCGAGGCAGAGCAGCAGCCAGGCGACACCGGCGGCGTCGACCACCTGGAAGCGGTCGTAGCGGACGGCCGTGCTCGGATCCCACCAGCGCTCGTCGATCGGCCAGGGACCCGCCCATCCGGCGAGGGGCTCCAGGCGTGCCTGAGAGGTCCCGGGGGTGAAGTAGGCGGGCACGGAGCTGAGGGCGCCGCGCTCGTCGACGGCGACGGGTTCGCCCCTCGGTCCGCGGACCAGCACGGCCGCGGGCTCCGCGAAGACCGTCGGCGGGAGGGGCGGGGGCAGGGAGCCGGGCCAGGGCAGGGTCCTCGGCCGTGCGTCGCCCGGCTCCCGGTCGCCCCAGGGGATCAGGTGCTGGCGGTCGCGGAGGGATCGACCCCCTCCGATCGACGCGGTCATCACGGCCTCGTGCCCGAGCATGCTCTGCACGCGGCTCAGCCCGTGGTGGACGCGCTCCTCCGGAGCGGTGCCCCAGAGACCCTGCTCGTGGTTGCCGATCGCGTCGACCGCCTCGGGCTCGACGCACAGCCGCGAGATCGGCGCTCCGAGACCGGTGTCGATCTCCCCGCTGCCCTGCAGCTGCCAGCGGACCCGGTCGAGCACGTCGCCCGGGGTGAACCATCTCGGGTGCAGCCAGCTCCGGGAGGAGACCTCACCGCGCTCGCTGACGACCTCGATGCGGATGGCGGTCGCGACCAGCTGTGCGCGGGTGAGCCCGGCGACGAACTCCTCCGCGGGGACGCGGAAGGCGAAGGCGGCCTGGTCGATGCGGTCCAGAGGGGGCTCGAACTCCATCGCCCGGTCGAGGCGCTCCGGCGGGAGCCGGGGCACCACCGTCTCCGACTCCGCACCGGCGGCGAGGAGGTGCGCGTGGGCGCCCTCCGGTCCGAACCGGGCGGCGACGTCCTCGCGAGGGAGGGCGGCGAAGGCGCCGAGGGTGCGGACGCCGAGCCTGCGCAGGAGCGCCACCAGGTCGTCCCCCCGGCGGGGAGCACGGGCAGGGGCAGCGACGGACTCGGTCTCGAGGGCGTCGAGCGGGAGCGGAGCGAGGAAGCCTGCCGCTGCTCCTGGGGGCACGACGGCGACGGGGCAGCCGGAGTGCTTCGCGGCGAGCTCGGAGGCGAAGAGCCCGTCGGCGATCCCGATGCGGGCGTCGGGGAGACCCAGCTCGGCCAGCCGCTGCAGGATCGCCTCGGCCGCGCTCTGCTCGCTCCCGTAGTAGCGGCGCGGACCGCGGGCGCGGATCGCGCACAGACCGGGCCGGATCAGCTGGACGCCCGGGGTGATCTCCTCGAGCGCCTGGATGAGCGGCTCGAACGCCCGGTGGTCGAGCACCGGGTCGTACGGGAGGACGGCGAGACCCGTGCAACGGGACTGCGCCTCGCGCACGCGCATGCCCCGCCGGACCCCCTCCGCCCGAGCAGCGGGGGAGGAGGCGAAGACCAGGCTCTTCTCCGTGAGGGCCAGGGGGTGCCCGGCGCCGAGGCCGGCGTCGGCGGCGGCCGCGAGGAGGGGCCAGTCGGGGCACCAGACGAGGATCGTCCGCCGCAGCTCGGGTGCGCTCGCCATCTCAGACCGCCCGCTCGTGCAGGCGGCCGTGCTCGACCCGGGAGCCGAAGGCGCTCTCGACGCCGGGCATGCTCATCCGCACCGTGCGCACCCGGGTGCCGGCCCGGCCGACCACATCGACCATCGCCTCCCGGGAGCGCAGGTAGCCGTGGCCGTCGCCGAGCCCCTCCCAGCGGCTGCTGCGGATGCTGAGCCGCGCCTCGGCCTGGGGCCACTCGCCGAGGACCACGAGCGCGGCACCCCGCTGGCGCAGTCGTGCTCCCAGACGCGAGACGTCGGTCGAGGAGACGGAGGCGGGCGGACGGGTGAGCACGACGGTCAGGACATCGACCAGAGCGGCGGTGACGGTGAGCCAGTGCTCGGCCGGTGCGGGCACGAGCACCAGGCGCTCGAGGTCGATCCCCATGCCTGCCGCGGCCTCGGCCCCGAACTCCGGGACGCCCACCACGCCGCACCACGAGCCCTCGGCGGACGGGCCGGCGAGCAGCCCCATCGCCAGGCTCATCGAGCCCTCCACCGAGTAGGCGGCACCCTGCTTGAGCGTGCCGCCCGGGAGCACGGAGGAGAAGGCCGGCAGGGTGGCGAGGCTCCTGGTCTCGAGAGTGGTCGCCTGCATGTCCCGGATGCGGGACTGCAGCTCCTTCACCGACGCGAGCTGCCGCAGGAGGGGCTCTGCGGCCTCGGCCGTCTCCGCGGAGACGAGGGGTGAAGGGGGGCTCATCTGCCCATGTTCGAACATGTGTTCGAGTATGTCAATCGCCACCGACATCCACCGGCGAGCCGCTCGGACCCTTCCGCGACCGCCCGGCGAGGCGCACTGAGGAGGAGGTTCCAGACGTCCCGGGCAGTCTCGCATCCGCCTCCGACATCCCCGTCCGGGGGCGTTCTCCACCGGGTCTCGGCGAGGAAGGGCCTCCTGCCGCGCCTCTACCATGGGAGCCATGTCCGACGCCCTGCCCGACCCCGCCGACTCCGACGCCACCGCCCCGGCCGCGCCGCGCAGAAGGACCCTCGTGGTCAAGATGGGGTCCAGCTCGGTCACCAAGCAGTCGGGTCCGGATCCCGTTCTCCTGGCCAGCGCGCTCGAGAGCGCCTTCGCCGCCCGCGCGCTGGGCTGGGACGTCGTGCTGGTCTCCTCCGGCGCCGTCTCCTCGGGCCGGGCGCTCTTCGCCCGCTCGCAGGAGGAGCCGATCAGCGCCCGCCTGGCGGCAGCGGTGGGCCAGACCGTCCTGATGGGCTTCTACCGCTCGGTGGCCGAGCTCTCGGGCGCCCTGGTCGCGCAGATCCTCATCGGCGAGTCCGACCTCGCCTCTCCCCGGCAGATGGCGCACGTCGCCGAGGCGATCCGCCACGCCCTCGACGCCGGAGTCGTGCCCGTGGTCAACGGCAACGACACGATCGACTCCGCCGGCTCGGACAACGACGGCGTCGCCGGCGGACTGGCTATGCTCCTCGGGGCGGACCTTCTGCTGCTGCTCACCGACGTCCCCGGCGTCTTCGCCGGCAGCATCGCCGAGGGCGTGCACCTCGAGGAGCTGGGCATCTCGGAGCTGCGCCGCATCGGCGTGCAGAAGGGCGGTACCGGCCGAGGGGGCATCCGTTCCAAGCTGCGGGCCGCCGAGCTCGCCGCGCACAACGGCGTCTCGACCAGGATCGCCGGGGCGCGCACCCCCGAGGTCATCCTGGGCGCCCTGGGAGGGCCGGGCCCGGGCACCCTCGTCCGCGCCGTGCACGCGCATCCGCCCGTGGAGCAGCGCTGGATCTCCGGAGTGGCCACCGGCCGCGGCCGCGTCGAGATCAACCTCGAGGCCGAGCGGAGCATCGGAGCCGGCTCGAGCCTGTTCGCCTCGGGCATCAAGCGCGTCTCCGGCGAGTTCGGCGGCGGCGACGTGATCGAGGTGCGCGCCCTCAGCGGAGAGCTCCTCGCGCGCGGCGTCTCCCGCGTCTCCTCGCGTCTGCTGACCCTGGTCCGCGCACTCCGGGTCGACGAGATCGCCCGCGTCTTCGTGGCGGTCCTCGGCCATGCCGCCACGACGGCGCCGTCGGCGAGTCCGGAGGGGGAGGAGAGGCCGCAGCTGACCCGCGCTCTGGAGTACGCGCGCACTCTCTCCTCCGAGCACGCGCGGGCCGTCGCGATGGAGATCGTCTCCCTCTTCCCCGCCGAGAGCATCTCGGCCCTGCTGGGGCAGGGCGCGGGGGAAGGCGAGCTCGTCGAGCGCTACACCCGCCTCGTCCGCACCCTCGCCATCGTGGAGAACGAGAACCTGGCCGTCTTCCACTCCTGACTGCCGGTGGCGCGCCACGTCTCAGTGCATTTCGCGCCTTCGCGTCATGATCGCCGTTCTCCGGTGTCTTCCTGGTGATGGCGCCGCTCCTGGGCGCCCCCGACGGAACGGATCATCGATGAGCGTCCCCACTTCCACAGCCGGCCACTTCCGCGAGTCCGACATCACGCCCGAGAGCTTCGAGATCGAGCGGCTCGAGCGGCGGCTCGCCCTGCTCGAGGCCTCGATCGCCCAGGGGGAGCGGGCACTGCTGGGCCGGGTCGACCCGAGCACCGGAGATCCCCTCCCAGGCGCCTGCGGGGGGCACCGAGCCCAGCTGGTCAGCAACCTGACGACGGAGCGGGCCCTCGCCGACCGCATCCGGGAGATGCTCGCCGCTCGGAGCTGACGGGGTGCGTACGGCACCATGGGGCCATGGTCACCATCACCGTCGCCGGTCTCGCCCAGCACTTCCACCCCGCCGAGCGGGGCACCGTCCGCCTCGAGATCCGGCGCGAGTCGCGATCCCGACCCCAGGCGCTCGCCGAGGTCACCGCCCTGCACGCGCGGGTCCGTGAGGAGGCGGCCGCCGAGCAGGCGTCCGGCGCCGCCACCTGGTGGTCCTCCGATCAGATCTCGGTCTCCTCGATCCGCCGGTACATCAAGGACTCGGACGTCACGCAGCTGTTCCATGTCGCGGCCGCCGGGGTCCGGGTGAAGTACCGGGACTTCGCGGCTCTCGGGCGCTGGGTCGGCTCGATCTCGGAGGTGCCGGGGATCCAGATCTCGGGGGTCGACTGGGACGTGACGGCGGCGCGACGGGCGGGCATCGAGCGCGAGGTCCGCACCGCTGCCGTGCGCGACGCGCGCGAGCGGGCCGAGGCCTATGCTGCGGCCCTCGGCCTGACCGAGGTGCGGGTGCTGACCCTCTTCGAGCCGGGACTGCGGCCGCACACGCGCATCGAGGGCGGCTCGGCGATGATGAGCCGCGCCAAGGCGTTCTCCTCTCCTGAGGAGCCGCTGGCCCTCAAGCCGGAGGACATCGAGGTCACCGCCTCGGTCTCCGCCGACTTCGAGGCGCACTGACGCGGAGACGCGACCGGGCGACCGGTTCCGCTGCGGACGGAGAGCGCATGCCTGCACCTGCGACCCGCTGATCGTCTGCATGGCGACCCCGAGAGTCGCCCCGAGGCGACCGACCATCGGCTCCACGACGACCCCTCTCCGCCCCGATCAGCGGGCACGCGACCACCATACGTGTATTGAGGACTCCTCGGGAGCGCTGTCGCGGTTCGGCGTCGGCCGTGCACACCCTCCGGGAATAGCGGGGGACCCCCGGGCGCTGAGGCAGGCATGGTCTCGCGCATCGGCTTCCTCTCCTTCGGCCACTACCAGTCCGTCCCCGGGTCTCAGACCCGCTCGGCTCGCGACGTCCTCCTCCAGACGATCGAGCTCGCGGAAGCGGCGGAGGAGATCGGCATCGACGGCGCCTACGTCCGCGTGCACCACTTCGCGCCGCAGCTCGCCTCGCCGTTCCCGCTGCTGGCGGCGATCGCCGCGCGCACCCGCCGCATCGAGATCGGCACCGGGGTAATCGACATGCGCTACGAGAACCCGCTCTACATGGCGGAGGAGGCGGCCGCCACCGACCTGATCTCCGACGGCCGGCTCGAGCTCGGGGTCAGCCGGGGATCGCCCGAGACGGCCCTGCGCGGGTCCGAGGCGTTCGGCTTCGTCCCCCCGGAGGGGATGACCGAGGCCGACCTCGCCCGGCAGAAGGTGCGCATCCTCCGGGAGGCGCTCGCCGGAGCGCCGGTCGCGCAGTCGGATCCGGCGATGACGCGCCAGTCGCTCCCGCTCTCGATCGAGCCGCGCTCGCCCGGCCTCGAGGACCGGATCTGGTGGGGTGCCGGCAGCTTCGCGACCGCGCGCTGGGCAGCCGAGCAGGGCATGAACCTGCAGTCGTCGACCCTGCTCCTGGAGGAGGAGGGCGTGCCCTTCGACGAGCTGCAGGCCCGCCAGATCCGCGAGTACCGCGCCGCGTGGAGCGAGGCGGGCTGGGAGCGCACCCCGCGCCTCTCCGTCTCGCGCAGCGTCCTCCCGATCACGAGCGATCTCGACCGCCTGTACTTCGGCGGCCGCGGTGAGCAGGATCAGGTCGCCACCCTCGAGGGCGTCCGCGCCCGCTTCGGCCGCAGCTACACGGGCGAGCCGGACGCCGTCGCCGCCGAGCTCGCTGCGGACGCCGCCGTGCAGGAGGCGGACACGCTGCTGCTCACCGTTCCCAACCAGCTCGGGGTCGAGTACAACGCGCGGCTCCTGCGCACTGTCGTGGAATCGATCGCTCCGGCTCTCGGCTGGTCGCCGGCAGCAGTGGGCGTCTGACACCGAGGCTCGGTCCGTGCGGGAGGGCCCTGCGGTGCAGGAGCGCCCGTCCGCTGCAGAAGCGCCCGTCCGATGCAGCAGCCGCCCCGTCTCCTCGTGAGGAGCCGGGGCGTCTGCACTCTCCGCCAACAGCATCCCTCCCGCAGGCGCGAGGAGGGGACGGTGCCGGGAACGACGGAACCCCCCGCCTCTCCGAGGAGAGACGAGGGGTTCCGATCAGTGTGTCCGAGGGGGGACTTGAACCCCCACGCCCTATACGGGCACTAGCACCTCAAGCTAGCGCGTCTGCCATTTCCGCCACCCGGACGAGTGTTTCCTTCGACCTGCGTTTCCGCGGCCGAAGAAGACATTAGCACGGTTCCGGAGCCTCTCACGCCACCTCGTGGCCCACCGGCCTCCGCGCGCCGTCGAGCCCGCGCCGGTACCGTTGCCCGCATGTCCGACAGCATCGACAGCGCGCCCGTGACCGACAGCACCCTCGACGAGACGGCGCTCATCGCGCGCGATCTCATCCGCTTCGACACCAGCAACTACGGCGACGGGAAGGCGGAGCCGGAGCGCCCGGCCGCGGAGTACGTCGCGGCGAAGCTGCGCGACCTCGGCCTCGAGCCGGAGCTGATCGACTCCGACCCGGGACGCACGAGCGTCGTGGCGCGGGTCGCGGGGGAGGACCGCGAGCGCGGCGCCCTCGTCGTCCACGGGCACCTCGACGTGGTGCCCGCCATCGCCGACAATTGGAGCGTCGACCCGTTCGGCGGCGAGATCAAGGACGGCATGCTCTGGGGCCGCGGCGCGGTCGACATGAAGAACATGGACGCGATGATCCTCGCCTCGCTCGGCGACATCCTCCGCGAGGGGAGGCGCCCCTCCCGCGACCTCGTCATCGCCTTCTTCGCCGACGAGGAGGCGGGCGGCGTGCGGGGGTCGGGATTCCTGGCCCGTGAGCGGCCCGAGCTGTTCGCCGGAGCGACCGAGGCGATCAGCGAGGTCGGCGGCTACTCGATCGAGCTGGCCGGCAAGCGCGCCTACCTCGTGCAGACGGGCGAGAAGGCGCTGATGTGGCTGACCCTCCGCGCGCACGGCACGGCGGGGCACGGCTCGCAGATCAACTCCGAGAACGCCGTCACCCGGCTGGCGCAGGCGATCGCCCGCATCGGCAGCGAGGAGTGGCCCACGCGCCTCACCGACACCACGCGCGAGCTGCTCGACGAGGTCGCCCGCCTGCTCGGCCACGACCCCCAGCGCAGCACTCCGGAGGAGCTGGCACTCGCCACCGGCACCGCCTCGCGCTTCATCGCCGCGACGCTGCGCACCACCGCCAATCCGTCGATGCTGTCGGCCGGCTACAAGGCCAACGTCATCCCGGACACCGCGGAGGCCACCATCGACGTGCGCGTCCTCCCCGGCGAGGAGGATTCGGTGCTCGAGCGCCTGAAGGTCCTCGCGGGCGAGCATGTCGAGATCCTCGTCCAGCACCGTGACATCGGACTCGAAGTGCCCTTCGCCGGCCCGCTCGTCGAGAGCATGGCCGCCTCGATCCGCCGGTTCGATCCGGGCGCCGAGGTCCTCCCGTACCTGCTCTCCGGAGGCACCGACAACAAGGCGCTCTCGACGCTCGGCATCACCGGATACGGGTTCGCGCCGCTCCAGCTGCCGTCGTCCCTGGACTTCCCGGCGCTGTTCCACGGGGTCGACGAGCGCGTTCCACTGGACGCACTAGTGTTTGGCAGGAAGGTCCTGACCGATCTCCTGCTGAGCTCCTGACGGCGCCGCGGACCGGGTCAGCACCGACCGATCCCGACCGACTGCTGGCCGACGACGCCCCAGCCCTCCTCGAAAGTGACGCATGGGCCTGCTCGACGCGCTGATCCTGGGACTCGTCCAGGGTCTGACCGAATTCCTCCCCATCTCCTCCAGCGCCCACCTCCGGATCGTCAGCGAGCTGCTGCCCGGTCTCGGCGGCCGCGACACCGGAGCCGCGTTCACCGCGATCACGCAACTGGGCACCGAGACCGCCGTCATCATCTACTTCTGGCGCGACATCGTGCGGATCGTGTCGCACTGGGCGCGCTCCCTCGTCGGCCGGATCCCGCGCTCGGACCCGGACGCCCGCATGGGCTGGCTCATCATCCTGGGCAGCCTTCCGATCATCGTCCTCGGCCTCGTCTTCCAGGACGCGATCGAGACGACCCTCCGCTCCCTGTGGGTGGTGGCCACCACCCTCATCCTCTTCGGCATCCTGCTCGGCATCGCCGACGCGGTCGGCGCGAAGAAGCGCCGCCTGCGCGACCTGGGCGTCCGCGACGGCCTGATCTTCGGAGGCGCGCAGGCACTCGCCCTGATCCCCGGCGTCTCGCGCTCGGGAGGCACCATCACCGCCGGCCTCTTCCTCGGCTACGAGCGCAAGGCGGCGGCGCGCTACTCCTTCCTCCTCGCGATCCCCGCGGTGTTCGGCAGCGGTCTCTACCAGCTGTACAAGAGCATCAGCGACCCGGTCGTGCTCCCGAACCAGGTCCAGGTCGGCGGGCTCGAGACCCTCGTGGCGACCATCGTCGCGTTCGTGGTCGGCTTCGTCGTGATCGCGTTCTTCATGAGCTACATCTCCCGCCGCAGCTTCCTCCCGTTCGTCGTGTACCGCATCGTCCTCGGCGTCGTCCTCATGGTCGCGCTCGCCACCGGCCTGATCGCCGCCTAGATGCGCGCCTGGACCGCCGCCGCCGTCCCCGCCCTGCCCGGCCGGGGGAGCGCACCGCGCCTGCACGACACCGCGACCGCCGGCCCCGTCGAGCTCGACGCGCCCAGCGGAGTCGCGAGCCTCTACGTCTGCGGCATCACGCCCTACGACGCCACCCACCTCGGGCACGCGTCGACCTACCTCGCCTTCGACACGGTCCAGCGCGTCTGGCTCGACGCGGGCTACACGGTCGAGTACGCCCAGAACGTGACCGACGTGGACGACCCGCTGCTCGAGCGTGCGACGGCCACCGGCGTCGACTGGCGCGACCTCGCCGAGGAGCAGGTCGAGCTGTTCCGCGGCGACATGGCCGCCCTGCGCGTCCTGCCTCCGCAGCACTACGTCGGAGTCACCGAGACCGCGGATCCCATCGCGGAGGCGGTCGCCCGCCTGGAGCGCGACGGCGTCGCCTACCGCGTCGCTGCTCCGGACGCGGCGGAGGAGGGCGCGAGCGACCTCTACTACGACATCGCCGCGGCCGAGAGCGCCGTCTGGCACCTGGGCAGCGAGAGCCGGCTCGACGCGGAGTCGATGGCCCGCTTCTCGGCGCTGCGCGGGGGCGACCCGGAGCGCGCCGGCAAGCGCGACCCCCTCGATCCGCTGCTCTGGCGGGCCGAGCGCGCCGGCGAGCCCGCCTGGGACGCCGAGGTCGGCCGCGGCCGTCCGGGCTGGCACATCGAGTGCTCGGTGATCGCCCTCGACCGGCTCGGACCCGAGTTCACCCTGCAGGGCGGCGGGAGCGACCTGGTCTTCCCGCACCACGAGTTCAGCGCCGGCCACGCCGCTTCGCTGTCCGGCCGTCCTCTGGCCCGCGCCTACGCGCACGCCGGGATGGTCGCCTACCAGGGCGAGAAGATGAGCAAGTCGCTCGGGAACCTGGTGCTGGTCTCCCGTCTGCGGAGCGAGGGCGCGGACCCGCGGGCGATCCGCCTCGCGCTCCTCGCGCACCACTACCGCTCCGACTGGGAGTGGCTGCCCGAGGACCTGCCGTCGGCCGAGGCGCGCCTGGCGCGCTGGGAGTCGGCCCTCGCCGCCGTCGGACCGCGCTCGGCGCTCGAGGTGCTGGCGCAGCTGCGCGAGGCGCTGGCCGACGACCTCGGCACTCCGGCCGCCCTCGCCGTCGTCGACGCCGCACTGACCGAGGGCGTGGACGACCCGTCGCTCCTGCGCGACGCGGTCGACGCCCTGCTCGGGGTGCGCCCGGCCTGAACCCCGTCAGGCTCGAGTCCCGTCAGGCTCGAGTCCCGTAAGCCTCGAGTCCCGGACGGCTCGAGTCCCGTCAGGGCGGCCCGGAGTGTCAACGGTCGGGAACAGTCCAGTGATCGACGACCGTCTCGGACGAGCGGGCGCCGGCGGAGGCTACGGCCGCCAGGGCTCCTCGCCGGAGCGGCCGTCGCCGCGGCGGCGCAGGTAGCGCTCGAACTCCTGGGCGATCGCCTCGCCGCTCGCCTCGGGCGAGTCGACGGTGTCGCGCGCCTGCTCGAGCTGGGCGATGTACGACGCCATCTCCTCGTCCTCGGCGGCGAGGGCGTCGATGCCGCGCTCCCACTCCTCCGCCTCCTCGACGAGGTCGCCGCGGGGGATCGCCAGGCCGACGACCTCCTCGAGCTTCTCGAGCAGCGCCAGCATCGCCTTGGGCGAGGGCGCGTTGTGCACGTAGTGCGGGACGGAGGCCCAGATCGAGACGGCCGGGATGCCGACCTTCTGCGCGGCCTCGCCGATCACGCTGAGGATGCCGACCGGCCCCTCGTAGCTGGAGCGCTCGAGCTCGAACGAGCTCCGCAGCTCCGCGTTCTCGCTCGAGGCGAAGATCGAGATCGGCCGGGTGTGCGGGACGTCGGCGAGCATCGCGCCGAGGAAGACGACGGCGGAGATGTCGATCGCGAGCATGGCGTCGACGACCTCGGCGGCGAAGCTCTTCCAGCTGCGCGAGGGCTCGGTGCCGATCATGAGGTACAGCTCGCTCTCGGCGTCGACCGAGGTGTCGGCCGGGCCGAAGATCTGGGTGCCGGGCCAGGCGAGGCTGCGGCGGCCGTCCTCGCCGATCGAGAGCATGGGGCGGGTGTACTGGAAGTCGTAGTACTGCTCGGCGTCGACGGCGAAGAGGGGCACGTACTCCCCGGCGTCCTTGACCAGCCGCAGCGCGCCGCTGGCGGCGTCCCCGGCGTCGTTCCAGCCCTCGAAGGCCACGACCAGGACGTTCCCCGTGATCACGTTCATAGGCAGGATCTCCGCGTTCGGCTCGATGTGCGGGGAGCGCACACCGCGCCTGTCCCTCCGTCCAGGATAGGACCGCCCCCGGCCCCGCCCGTCCCGTCCGGCGGGATCGGCCGCGCTGTTCGCTCTCGGCCCGCGGCCGGGGAGGGGCGCGGCCCTGCCGGTACCATGGTCGCTCGTGACTCCCGAGACCTCCGCCCGGCCGCTGTCCTCCGAGCCGCTCGGAGGAGCGTCCGCCCCCGCCGCCGTCCTCTGGGACATGGACGGGACGCTCGTCGACACCGAGCCGTACTGGATGGCGTCGGAGCACGCGCTCGTCTCCTCCTTCGGCGGAGTGTGGACCCACGAGGACGCGATGGGACTCGTCGGCTCGGGCCTGCCCGCCGCCGCCCGCATCCTGCAGGGCAAGGGCGTCGACCTCTCCGTCGACGCGATCATCGACCGGATGACCGACGAGGTCGTCGACCAGCTGGCCGTGAGCATCCCGTGGCGACCGGGCGCGCTCGAGCTGCTGCACGCGGTGTCCGAGGCGGGTGTGCCGCAGGCGCTGGTCACGATGTCGATCTCGCGGATGGCCGCGGCCGTCGTGGACCGGATCCCGTTCCCCGCCTTCGCCGCCGTCGTCAGCGGCGACATGGTCGAGCGCAGCAAGCCCCACCCCGAGGCGTACCTCCTCGCCGCGAGCACCCTCGGCGTCGACATCGCCGCCTGCGTCGCGATCGAGGACTCCCTCACGGGCCTCGGCGCGGCCGTCGCCTCCGGAGCCGCGGCGATCGGCGTCCCGCACCAGCTGGAGCTCGACCCCGCCGCCCCCTACGCCCTCTGGCCCACCCTCGCGGGCCGCACCGTCGCGGACCTCGCGACGGTGTCCTCCGAGCACCGCGGCTCCGGCCCGGCCACGACCGAGACGGAGGCCCGCCGATGACCGGTGAGGCACTGCAGCATTCCGGACCCTTCCGCGCGGGGGACCGCGTCCAGCTGACGGGACCCAAGGGGCGGATGAACACCATCACGCTCGTTCCCGGCAAGGTGTTCCACACGCACCGGGGCGGCATCGAGCACGACACGGTGATCGGGCTGCCCGACGGCTCGGTGGTGACCAACACCGTCGGCGTCGAGCACCTCGCGCTGCGACCCCTCCTCGCCGACTTCGTGATGTCGATGCCCCGCGGCGCGGCGATCGTGTACCCGAAGGACGCGGCCCAGATCCTCGCCCTCGCCGACGTCTTCCCCGGCGCCCGCGTGGTCGAGGCCGGTGTCGGCTCCGGCGCGCTCTCGCTCTGGCTGCTGCGGGCGGTCGGTCCGACCGGCCGGCTGTCGTCGTTCGAGCGGCGCGAGGAGTTCGCGGATGTCGCACGGGCGAACATCGAGACCTTCCTCGGCTACACGCCCGACAACTGGAGCGTCACCGTCGGCGACCTCGTCGAGGCGCTGCCCGGCACGGTCCCGTCCGGCGAGGCCGACCGCGTCGTGCTCGACATGCTCGCGCCGTGGGAGTGCCTCGACGTCGCCGCCGAGGCTCTCACGCCCGGGGGAGTGCTCCTCTGCTACGTGGCCACCGTCACGCAGCTCTCGCGGACGGCGGAGGCGATCCGCGCCTCGGGCCTGTTCACGAACCCGTCGTCGAACGAGACCATGGTCCGCGGCTGGCACGTCGAGGGCCTCGCGGTCCGGCCGGACCACCGGATGATCGGCCACACCGGCTTCCTCATCACCGCTCGCCGGCTCGCTCCGGACACCGTGCTCCCCGAGCTCAAGCGGCGCCCGTCGAAGACGGACTTCAGCGACGAGGACGTGGAGGCCTGGACCCCCGGCGCGCTCGGCGAGCGCGCCGTGAGCCCCAAGAGCCTGCGCAAGCGGGTCCGCGAGTCCGCCACCAGCGCCGAGCTCTCCCGGGCCCGCGGGTTCGGCGAGGAGACCGCGGAGCCCGACGACGAGGGCATCCTCTAAGCTGTTCCCGGCCTCCGGGCCGTCTCCACCCCGGGCGTCACCGCTCCCCTTCTCTCGAATCGAGGACCCGTGCGCAGGACCACCGCGCTCATCGCCGGCATCGGCATCGTCGCCGCTCTCACCGGATGCACCGCGTCCTCCTCGCAGGCGGACTGCGACGCTCCGTTCTCCTCCGGCGACTCCTCGGCGGCGGTCAGCGCCACGGGCGACTTCGGAGCGAAGCCGGACGTCAGCGTCCCGACGCCGCTGAAGGCGGACGGCACGCAGGTCAGCACCCTCATCGAGGGCTCGGGCGCACCCCTCGAGAAGGGCCAGCTCGTCACCATCGACTACACCCTGGTCAACGGAGCGGACGGCACGGTCCTCGAGACCTCGCCCTACGACGGGTCGAGCACCGCCCGCTTCGGCGTCGGCGGAGCCGGGCTCGTCGGCCTGAACGAGGGCCTCCTCTGCACGCAGGTCGGCTCGCGCGTCGCCATCGCGATCGCCCCCGAGGACGGCTTCGGCCAGTCCTCGTCGCAGCTCGGCATCTCGGAGGACGACACGCTCGTGCTCGTCGCGGACGTCCGCGAGGCCTCGCTGGCCCGCGCGAACGGCGCCGTCCAGCCCGCGCCCGACGGCTTCCCGACGGTGACGCTCGGCGACGACGGACGCCCGGGGCTCGCGAAGCCCTCGGGCGACGCGCCGTCCGACCTCCGCATCGCCCAGCTCAAGAAGGGCGACGGCGACGTCGTCGCCGAGGGCGACCAGGTCGTCGTGGCCTACACCGGCTGGCAGTGGAGCGACGGGAAGGTGTTCGATTCCAGCTGGGAGAAGGGCGCTCCCGCCGTCTTCACGGCCGCCGACGGCTCGACCACGCAGGGCGGAGTCATCGCCGGATTCGCCGACGCCCTCATCGGCCAGCCCGTCGGATCTCAGGTCATCGCGGTCATCCCGCCGGACCAGGGCTACGGCGACCAGGGCTCCCCCCAGGGCGGGATCCCCGGCGGCGCGACGCTGATCTTCGTCGCCGACATCCTCGGAAAGGTCTGACCGGGCCCGGCCCTAGACTGGAGGGCGTGCCTTCCGACGCCCCGTCCTCGAGCCGCGTCCCGGCCGAGGAGCGTCTGTTCAACCTCGTGCTCGCGCTCGTCGCGGCCGAGAACGGACTGACGAAGGCCGATGTCCTCTCCACGGTGCAGGGCTACCGGCAGCGGGTCGGCCGAGGCGACCGGACCTCGCTCGAGCGCCAGTTCGAGCGCGACAAGGACGACCTGCGCGAGCTCGGCATCCCGATCGAGACGGTCGACGCCCCGGGCGACCCGGGCAACACCCAGACCGTCCGGTACCGCATCGCGAAGCGCAGCTACGACCTCCCGGCCGACCTGACCTTCGATCCGGAGGAGCTCGCGTTGCTCCGCCTGGCCGGGGCGGTCTGGCGCGAGGGGACGCTCTCGGCGGAGTCGCGGCGCGCGCTGATCAAGCTGCGCTCGATCGGGGTCGAGTCCGTCGACCCCGTCATCGGCATCAGCCCCTCGATCCGGGTCCGCGAGGCTTCGTTCGAGCCGCTCAACGCCGCGCTCGACCGCGGCCAGGTCGTCCACTTCCCCTATCTGAAGCCCGGCGGCGAGGAGCCGCGCGTGCGCACCGTGCAGCCCCGCGCCCTGGTGAACCACCAGGGGCGCTGGCACCTCCACGGCTGGGACGAGGGCGCCGAGGGCACGCGGACATTCCTCCTGTCGCGGATCGTCGGGCCGGTCGCGTCCACCGGCCGCACCGCGCCTCCCGCGGAGGGGGACCACGCGGCGACCGCTCTCGCCCAGCTCGACGAGATCCTGCAGCGCAACAGCGCGCTCCTGCGCGTCGCCCCCGACTCCGACGCCGCCCTCCGTCTCGGCGGGCGTGCCGAGGCCGAGGGCGAGGGCCAGGGCCTGCTGCGCCTGCACTACACCGACCCGGACGTGCTCGCGGACGAGCTCGCCGGTCACGGTCCCGAGGTGCGGGTGCTCGAGCCGGAGGAGCTCCGCCGCCGCGTCCTCGACCGCCTCCGCCGCACCCTGGACGACCATGGAGGGGATCCCCGTGGCTAGACCCCGCTCCCTGCAGGCGCGCGACCGCCTGGCCGTCCTCCTCTCCCTCGTTCCCTATCTGCTCGACCGGGGTCGCGTCTCCGTCGCCGAGGTCGCCGCGCACTTCGAGATCCCGGAGGAGGAGGTGCGCCGCGCGGTGCGCCTCATCGCCGTCTCGGGCATCCCCGGCGAGACCGCGCAGTACCAGGCGAACGACCTCTTCGACATCGGCTGGGACGACTTCGAGGAGAACGACCACGTCGTCCTCACCCACCAGGTCGCGATCGACGACTCGCCGAGGTTCTCGGCGCGGGAGGCCGCCGCCCTCATCGCCGGCATGCAGTACCTCGCAGCGCTGCCCGAGAACCAGGGCAACGACCGGATCGCCTCGCTGATGGGGAAGCTCGCGCGCGGCGCCTCCTCGGCCCCGAGCGCGGTGGCGGTCTCGCGCGGCACGGGCGCGGACAGCGCTGTGGCGCTCCTGCGGACAGCGATGGGCTCGGCGACGCAGGTCGCTTTCGACTACCGCAGCGCCCGCGGCGAGACCGAGTCCCGGCTCGTCGACCCCTTCGTGCTCGAATCGGTCGACCGGGACTGGTACCTGCGCGGATGGGACCACCTCCGCGAGGGCGTCAGGACGTTCCGGGTCGACAGGATGCGCTCCCTCCGCGACACGGGGACGCCGATCGTCCGGCGCCGCAACGAGGTGACCCTCTCGGAACGGCTCTTCGAGGCCTCCGCCTCGGATCTCGTCGTGGACCTGCGCGTCGCCCCCAGCGCCGTCGTGCTGCTGGGCGACTACGCGGCCGACGCCGAGTTCCCCGATCCCGTGCCGGGGGAGGAGGACCACGGTGTCCTCGTCCGTCTCCGCGTCGCCCATCTGGAGGGACTGACGCGCCTGGTGGCGTCGTTGGCGGGTCTCGTCACCGTGGTGGCACCCCCCGAGGCGCGCACCGCGGTCGCGCACTGGGCGGCCTCCGCGCTCGCCGCGAACGAGGGGGAACCGTCGTGACCTGGTGGTCGTGGATCCTGATCTGGCTCGGCCTCGCGCTGGGGGCTCTGACGATGCTGGTCCTCTTCGCCCTCTCCTACTGGCGCAAGGGGAAGGTGCTCCTCGGACAGCTGTCCGAGGTCACCGCGAAACTCGAGACACTGAGTCCTGGAGTGACGGACGACCTGCCGCCCCGGCCGCCCTCGTCGCTGTTCGCCGATCGCGACGACGTGAGGCGTGCGCATGAGGGCCGGCGTGACGCACGTCGCGACAGGATCGATCTCCGCCGGTCAGGACGGGTCGAACGGGGTAAGCTCCTCGTACACCGCAACCGACAAGTGAAGTGAGTCTGCAATGTTCGCTGGCCTCCAGGGGTGGCACCTCCTCATCATCCTCGCCGTGATCCTCCTCCTGTTCGGTGCGCCCAAGCTCCCGCAGCTGGCCCGCAGTGTCGGGCAGTCGATGCGGATCTTCAAGAGCGAGGTCAAGACCATGAAGGACGAGGACGGCACCGAGCGCCGTGAGTCGACCGAGGGGACCACCGGCACCGTCGCCGGATCCACCGGCACGACCACCGGCACCGGCACCACCACGCCGCCCGAGTCCCCGCTCAAGTAATGACGTCCGTGGCACCGAAGAAGCCACGGACGAAGCGGACGAAGAACCCCGACGGGCGCATGTCGCTCGGGGCGCACCTCGTCGAGCTTCGCAACAGGCTCTTCAAGTCGGCGATCGCGATCGTCATCGCGTGCGTCGCGGGGTGGTTCGTCTCGGAGTGGGTCTTCGAGGCCCTCAAGGCTCCGATCTCCGAGGTGGCCTCCACCCAGGGCAAGGAGGCGATCCTCAACTTCCCGACGATCGCCGGTGCCTTCGACCTGCGGCTGCAGATCGCCATCACGGTGGGCATCGTCCTGGCGAGCCCGGTCTGGCTCTACCAGATCTGGGCGTTCCTCGTCCCGGGCCTGACCCGCAAGGAGATGCGGTACGGCCTCGGCTTCATCCTCACCGCCATCCCGCTGTTCTTCGCGGGCTGTGCGGCCGGCTGGTTCGTGTTCCCGCACATCGTGGAGCTCCTGACGAGCTTCACCGGCAGCAACGCGGCGAGCTTCCTCGACGCCAAGATCTACTACGAGTTCGTTCTCAAGCTCGTGCTGGTCGTCGGCATCGCCTTCGTGCTGCCCGTCTTCCTGGTGCTCCTCAACTTCCTCGGCATCCTCCCCGGCATGCTGATCCTCAAGTCGTGGCGCATCGCGATCATGGCGATCGTGCTCTTCACGGCGATCGCGACCCCCGCGGCCGACCCGATCTCGATGTTCCTCCTGGCCATCCCGATCATCTTCCTGTTCTTCCTCGCCTGCGGGATCGCGATCCTGCACGACCGGCGCGCCGCCAAGCGCCAGCTGGTGTTCGACGGCAGCCCCTCCGACCTGCCCGCGTGACCGGACCGTCTCCCGCCGAGCGGTTCGCCGCGTTCCGGACGCGCCAGGGCCACGCGAGGGTCGAGGCGTTCCGCTCGACCCTCGCGTTCGACCTCGACCCCTTCCAGTACGAGGCCTGCAGCGCGCTCGACGACGGCCACAGCGTCCTCGTCGCCGCGCCCACCGGTGCCGGCAAGACCGCGGTGGCCGAGTTCGCGATCCACCTGGCCATGCAGGACCCGACGGCCAAGGTCTTCTACACGACGCCGATGAAGGCGCTGAGCAACCAGAAGTTCCAGGAGTTCGTCGAGGACTACGGAGCCTCCGAGGTCGGCCTGCTGACCGGCGACTCCAACGTCAACGCGCGCGCCCGCATCGTCGTGATGACGACCGAGGTGCTGCGCAACATGCTGTACGCCGACTCGGACCTCCTGCGCGACCTCGCCTACGTCGTGATGGACGAGGTGCACTACCTCGCCGACCGCTTCCGCGGCGCCGTCTGGGAGGAGGTCATCATCCACCTCCCGCAGCGCGTGCGGCTGGTCTCGCTCAGCGCGACCGTGTCGAACGCCGAGGAGTTCGGCGACTGGCTCCAGACCGTCCGGGGCGAGACCGAGGTCATCGTCTCCGAGGAGCGCCCCGTCCCGCTCGACCAGCACGTCCTGGTGGGCGGCAAGCTGGTCGACCTCTTCGACTCCTCCGGTCGGGCGGCGACGAACCGGGTGAACCCCGAGCTCGCCCGCATGGCCCAGGGCGGCTCCCGGGTCGAGCGCGGCGGCAGGGGCGGCCGCAACGGCCGAGGCGGTCGCGGCCGCTACCCGGAGCAGCGCACCGAGGAGCTCGTGCTGCGCTCGGAGGTCGTCGAGATCCTCCGCGGCAAGAACCTCCTCCCCGCGATCTTCTTCGTCTTCAGCCGTGCGGGCTGCGACCAGGCCGTGCGCCAGGTGCTGCGGTCGGGCGTGCGCCTCACCGAGCGCCACGAGCGCGACGAGATCCGCGCGATCGTCGAGGAGCGGTGCCGGACGATCCGCGACGAGGACCTCGCGGTGCTCGGCTACTGGGAGTGGCTCGACGGACTCCAGCGGGGCGTCGCCGCGCACCACGCCGGGATGCTCCCCGCCTTCAAGGAGGTCGTCGAGGAGCTGTTCCTGCGCCGGCTCGTGCGGGTGGTCTTCGCGACCGAGACGCTCGCGCTCGGCATCAACATGCCGGCCCGCACGGTCGTCCTCGAGAAGCTCGAGAAGTTCAACGGCGAGGCGCGCGTCCCGATCACACCGGGGGAGTACACCCAGCTCACCGGCCGGGCGGGCCGACGCGGCATCGACGTCGAGGGCCACTCGGTGATCCAGTGGCGCGGCGGGATGGACCCTCAGGCGGTCGCGTCCCTCGCCTCCCGGCGGACCTACCCGCTCAACTCCAGCTTCCGCCCCAGCTACAACATGGCCGCGAACCTGATCGAGCAGTTCGGACGGGTGCGCACGCGCGAGATCCTCGAGTCGTCGTTCGCGCAGTTCCAGGCCGACCGGTCCGTCGTCGATCTCGCCCGCCGGGTCCGCCAGCAGGAGGAGTCGATGGCGGGCTACGTCACGGCGATGCAGTGCCACCTCGGCGACTTCGAGCAGTACGCGGCGATCCGCCGTGAGATCGGCGACCTCGAGCGCCGGGGCGCGGTGCGCGGCGAGTCGGCCTCCCACGCCGAGCGCGAGAAGCGCCAGGGACAGCTCACGAGCCTGCGGCGTCGGATGAAGGCGCACCCGTGCCACGCCTGCTCCGACCGCGAGCAGCACGCACGCTGGGCCGAGCGCTGGTGGAAGCTGCGCCGCGAGACCGACGAGATCGAGCGCCAGATCCGCTCGCGCACCGGCGCCGTCGCCCGCATCTTCGACCACATCACGGACGTGCTGCTCGAGCTCGGCTACTTCCGCCGGGACGAGGTCGGCGAGCTCTCGCTGACGCCCAACGGTCGCACGCTCCGCCGGATCTACGGGGAGCGGGACCTGCTCGTCGCCGAGTGCCTCCGGAAGCAGGCGTGGACGGAGCTCGATCCGGCCGGCCTCGCGGCAATGGCGTGCTGCCTGGTCTTCGAGCCGCGACGCGAGGAGGGGACGCTCGGCGAGCAGTTCCTGCCCCGCGGCGCGTTCCCCGAGGCGCTGGAGAGGACCCAGCTTCTGTGGGCCCGGCTCGACGACGTCGAGCGGGAGCACCGCCTGCCGGGCAGCAACCCGATCTCGACGAGCCTGGCGCTGTCGATGAACATGTGGGCCAAGGGCATGCCGCTCGACATGGTGCTCCGCGAGTCCGACATGGCCGCCGGCGACTTCGTGCGCTGGGCGAAGCAGACCATCGACCTCCTCGACCAGCTCTCCGTCGTCGCCGAGGGCAAGGTCGGCCGCGCGGCCCGGACCGCCCTCGACCTGGTCCGCCGCGGCATCGTCGCGTACTCGACGGTCGCATGACTCCGATCGCTCCTCCGCCCGACGGGCGGACCGTTCCGCTGTGGGTGGCGCTGCCACTCGCCGCCCTCGGCGGCGCCGTGCTCGACCGCGGCTTCCCCGACTCCGACGTCTGGCCGCTGGCGATCGTGGGCGCCGCGGCGATCCTGTTCGCTCTGGCGGGGCGCGGCTTCTGGAGCGGGAGCCTCGTCGGCCTCGTCGGCGGAGCGGTCTTCTGGGGCGTCCACATCGAGTGGCTGACCCTCTACCTCGGCCCGGTCCCGTGGGCGGCCCTCGCCGGCCTGCAGGCGATCTTCTTCGCGCTCTCCGCGGGGCTGATGGCGGTCGTCTCCACGCGCGGCCACCGCGTCTGGACGGGACCGCTCGGCCGGATGGTCGGCCTCCCCGCCCTCCTGGGGGCGCTCTGGATCGGGCGCGAGTCGATCACCAGCGTCTGGCCCTACGGCGGCTTCGCCTGGGGCCGCCTCGCGATCTCGCAGTCCCTCGGCCCGCTCGCCGGTCTCGCGGCGTGGATCGGCTTCGCCGGCCTCGGCTTCGTGGTGGCGTTCCTCGCGGCCGTGCTCGCGCAGGCCGTCCGCGAGATGTCCGTCACGGCCTCCTCTCGCGTCAGCGCTCTCGCGGGCTTCGCGATCGTGGCGCTGGTGTTCCCCGCCTGGCCGGCACCGACGGAGGGCACGACCCGGATCGCCGCCGTCCAGGGCGACTCCGATGCGGGCCTGTTCTCGCAGAGCTACCGCGGGCAGATCCTCGAGGACCACACCTCGGCGACGCTGCCGATCCTCGATCAGGACGTCGACATGGTGGTGTGGCCCGAGAACGGCGTCGACATCGATCCGACCCGGAACGCCCAGTCGGCCGCCGTCCTCGACTACCTCAGCCGGACGATGGACGCGCCGTTCGTCGTGGGCACGATCACGAACCCCTCGGACGACGTCTTCTACAACAGCTCGCTGCTCTGGAAGGCGGGGGAGGGGGCGACGCAGGTCTACGACAAGGTGCATCCCGTCCCGTTCGCCGAGTACATGCCGGACCGGGCGTTCTGGCGGATGTTCGCTCCGGACCTGGTCGACCTGGTGAGCCGCGACTACTCGATCGGCACCCGTCCCAACGTCTTCGACGTGAACGGCGTGCTCGCAGGCATCGCGATCTGCTTCGACATCTCAGACGACGCGCTGACGAACGCGATGGTCGACGGGGGTGCCCAGGTCATCCTCGGGCAGACCAACAACGCCGACTTCGGCCGGACGGACGAGAGCGTCCAGCAGCTCGCCATCGCTCGCCTGCGGGCCATCGAGACCGGGCGCAGCGTGGTCAACATCTCGACCGTCGGGACGAGTGCGATCATCGGGCCGGACGGCGCGACGATCGACTCCCTGACATGGTTCGAGCCGGGTGCCATGGTGGATGAGGTCCCCCTCAGCTCCACCACGACCCCGGCTCTGGTGTGGGCGCGAGACCTCGGCTGGTACTTCCTGGCCGCCGGTCTCATCGGCATGGTCTCGTTCGTCCTCAGGACGCGCGAGCCGCGACGCCGTTACCGCTGACCGGCGCTACGCGCCGATCTTGTGCTCGCCGCGCCTGGCGCGCAGATAGGCGAGCCGCTCCTCGAGCAGCTCCTCCAGCTCCGCGCGGGTCCGACGCTCGAGCAGCATGTCCCAGTGGGTGCGCGGAGCCTTCTGCTCGCCCTTGTCCACGACGACCGGCTTCGAGTCCACCATCAGAGTGGCCTCGTGACCGCAGGAGCGGCACTCCCAGGTCTCCGGTGCTTCCGCATCGGCCGAGAACACCATGTCGGTGTCGTGGCCGCAGTTCGCGCAGTGGTACTCGTACGTCGATCGCGGGGAGAAGACGACGCCTTCTTCGCTCTGCAGGCTCTGGGATCCGAGCCGCATTCCTCGCAAGCTTCGATCTGCCATTGTGTGGTCTCCTCTCGCTGTGCTTCCCCAGTGTCAACGTCGTACCTGGAGGTGGTCTTCCCGTCCCTGCCATTGCCAGAGAATCCTCAGGTCGGAGGCGTATTCCGCGGTTCCTGAGGGCGTGGCTGACGGGCGCTGAGGAAGGCGTCGACGGCCGCTCGGGCGAGGTCGGTGCGGTCGGTCACGAGCCCGTCGATCCCGAGCGCGAGGAGCTGCTCCATCCGCTCCGGATCGTCGATGGTCCAGAGGTGGATCTCGCAGCCGGTCACCCGCAGCCGGGCGAGGATCCGCGGCTCGGCGACGCGGAGGCCGAGCGCGCGCTCGGGCACCTGGAGCGCGTCGATGCCGCGGAGAGCGAGACGCACGGGGAGGGCGGCGCCGAGGTGGGCGGCGACCAGGGCGACGACGAAGCGGACCGCCGACGCCGAGGTCGCGGCGCCGGGAAGACGGCGGAGGGCCGCTGCTCGACGGATCTCGGAGAACGAGGTGATCAGGACGCGCTCCGCGGCGGCGGCGCCGGACACCGCCGCGACGACCGGGTCGATCGCGTCCCGCGACTTCACGTCGATGTTGAAGCGCGCGCGGGGGAGTGCGGCGAGGGCCTGCTCGAGAGAGGCGAGCCGGGCGCCGCCCGCCAGTCGGAGGTCGGCGAGCTCCTCCCACCGGGTGGCGGCTACGACGTGGCGGCGGCCGGAGCGGTCGATCACCTCGGCGTCGTGGACGAGCACGGCGACCCCGTCGAGGGAGGCGCGCGCGTCCGTCTCGAGGAGGTCCGCACCCGCGGCGAGGGCGCGTTCGAAGGCGGCGAGCGTGTTGCCCTCGGCCTGCTGGCCGAACCCGCGATGCGCGATCACCCGGGGGGTCGGCCCGCTCAGGGCGAGGGGTCGCTCAGGGGTGCGCATCGCGGACCGGGTCCGCGGCTAGACGGCCGGCGGCGGGGGAGTGGGCGCCGAGCCGGGGGCTCCGTCGGTCGTCGCGGGCGCCACGGGGGCGGACGTGTCGGATCCGGGCTCGACAGGAGTGGAGCCGACGGACCCGGATGCGGCAGGCGCGGACGCCGCAGGCGCCGACGGGGGTGCCGCATCCTGCGGGCGGACCGCCGGCGCGGACTGGCCGCGCTGGCCGAGCGCGCCTCCGATGCCCTTCAGCGCCTCGGTGAGCTCGCTCGGGATGACCCAGAGCTTGTTCGCGCTGCCCTCGGCGATCTTGGGGAGTGTCTGGAGGTACTGGTAGGCGAGGAGCTCGCTGTCGGGGCGGCCCTCGTGGATGGCGTGGAAGACGGTGGTGATCGCCTTGGCCTCACCCTCGGCCCGCAGGACCGCCGCCTTCGCCTGGCCCTCTGCAGCGAGGATCGCGGCCTGGCGCTGACCCTCGGCGTTCAGGATCTGGGACTGCTTGGTGCCCTCGGCGGTGAGGATCACGGCTCGACGGTCGCGCTCGGCGCGCATCTGCTTCTCCATCGAGTCCTGGATGGAGAGGGGCGGGTCGATGGCCTTGAGCTCCACGCGTCCGACGCGGATGCCCCACTTGCCGGTGGCCTCGTCGAGGACGATGCGCAGCTGCCCGTTGATGTTGTCGCGGGAGGTCAGCGCCTCCTCGAGGTTCAGGCCGCCGACGACGTTGCGGAGCGTGGTGGTGGTCAGCTGCTCGACCGCGCCGAGGTAGTTGGCGATCTCGTAGGTCGCCGCGCGGGCGTCCGTCACCTGGAAGTAGACGACCGTGTCGATCGAGACGACGAGGTTGTCCTCCGTGATCACGGGCTGGGGCGGGAACGAGACGACCTGCTCGCGCAGATCGATCAGCGGGCGGACCCGGTCGATGAACGGCACGACGAGATTGAGGCCCGGCAGCAGGGTCTTGTGGTACTTGCCGAGGCGCTCCACGACCCCGGCGGTGGCCTGGGGGATGATGCGGACCGCTCGGAAGAGGACGACCAGGGCGAAGAGGACGACGGCGGCGACGACGACGATCGTCACGACGGAGGACGGTGTCACGGTGTGCTCCTTTCGGCGGGGACGACGACCGCGGTCGCGCCCTCGATGGCGGTGACGACGACTCTCTCGCCGACTCCGAGTGTGCGGTCCTCGACGAGCGGGGACAGGCGGACGGTCCAGGTCTCGCCGTTGGCGAGCTTGACCTGGCCGGCTCCGGGGCCGGCGAGGACGACGCTGCCGGAGAGCCCGAGGAGAGCGTCCGCTCCGCTGGGGGTGGGATCGCCGCCCCGTTTCAGCAGCCGCAGCAGCGGCGGCCGGACGGTGAACAGCAGGAGGGCGGCGAGGACGGCCGCGACGGGGACCTGGACCCAGAAGGGAGCCCCGACCAGCCCGGTCAGCAGTCCGCCGATGCTGCCGACGGCGAGCATCAGGAACGTGAACTCGAGGGTGATCATCTCGACGATTACGAAGATGAGGATCAGCGCGAGCCAGAGGATCCACGCGTACTGGGTGACAGCGTCCATGCTGTGTGCTCCTTCCCCTCGACGAGCATTCCCAGGCTATCAACGCCCCCCGGACGAGGGCTGGGAGAGGGGGTGCGCCGACGGTCTCGAGGCCCTTGGTAGACTCCTCCGTCGGGCCGTGGCCCGTCATCGTGCCCGATCCGGTCTCCGAGCCGGCGTTCTGGAGGAATACCCGTGTCCAATCCCCTCGCCCCCGGCTCCTTCGACGGCAAGCGCGCTCTCGTCACCGGTTCGTCCCGCGGCATCGGCGCCGACACGGTCCGCTACCTGGCCGAGGCCGGAGCCCGCGTCGTCGTCAACTACCGCTCGAAGGCGCCGCGCGCCGACAAGCTCGTCGCGCAGATCGTCGAGGCCGGCGGCACCGCCGTCGCCGTCGGCGCCGATCTCACCGACGCCGACTCGCGCGCCGAGCTCTTCTCCCGCATCGAGAAGGAGTACGGAGGACTCGACGTGCTCGTCCTGAACGCCTCCGGCGGCATGGAGAGCAACATGGGGGAGGACTACGCGATGGTCCTCAACCGCGACTCGCAGGTCGCCGTGCTCGACGCGGCGCTGCCGCTGCTCTCCGAGGGCTCCCGTGTCGTGTTCGTCACGAGCCACCAGGCGCACTTCATCCGGACCACGCCCACGATGCCCGAGTACGAGCCCGTCGCGCTCTCCAAGCGCGCCGGCGAGGACGCCCTGCGCGAGCGGATCGGTGAGCTCGCCGAGCGCGGGATCGAGTTCGTCGTCGTCTCGGGCGACATGATCGAGGGCACCATCACCGCGACCCTGCTGGAGCGCGCGAACCCGGGCGCGATCAGCTCGCGTCGCGAGTCGGCCGGCAAGCTCTACAACGTGCAGGAGTTCGCGGCCGAGGTCGCTCTGGCGGCCGTCGAGCCGATCCCCGCGGACAACACCCGCCTCGTCGGCGACATCTCCGACTTCGCCTGATCCTCACCAGGGGCTGACGCCGGCGCACGGGTCTGCGCTCCTCGACGGATGGCCCCGGTGGACGGCAGTGGACCGGCATCGGGGGAGTCCGACGCCGTCGTGGGCGCAGTCCGTCCGCCGGCGGACGCCGGGCGGCGTGAGCATCCTTCTCGATGCCGTCGCGGTGATGGTGAACCGGCGGGAGCGCTCGCAGGACCGCCGACGCGCGTTGCGGCGGGCGCCCGGGAGGATCGGGTCGACGACGGCGTCCGCGGCACGATGACCGTCGATCCGCAGCTGCGGCTGGTCACGCGCTTCGACACTCCGACCGAGACGTGCTGGTGACGTCGAGGCGTGGGTGGAGCATTCGCCGATCCGCTGATGACGTTCCGGACCGTCGGGGGCCTCAATCCCGGTCCGTCCGGCCCTTCCGCCGTTATCCGATAATGCACATTATGTCAGTTCGACCGATGTCCCGTTCTGCAGGGATGGCGATCGGCTCCCCTCAACGCTCCTGCGACAGGACGTCATCGATCGCCGCCGCGCTCCGATGGCAGACCGGGCGCTTCGACGGTGAGGCCTCGGATCACCGCGGCGACGACCAGGCGCTGCGTGAGTTCGGCGCTGGTGTCCACGGGCCACTGGCTCACCGACCCGACGTGCGCCGCGACGACCGCCTTCGCCAGGACGGCGGACTCGACGGCGGGGACGCGGCCGTGCACGGCGGCGAGGGCGGCGAAGCGCTCGCCCAGCTCGCGGGAGACGCGGTCGTCGTCGATCATCATCCGCTCGGCGAACTCCGGGTCCGCGGCGGCGCGGGCCAGGAGCACCGACCGCAGGGAGAACCACTCGCGGCTGGACGGGAGCGCGTCGAGGAGGGAGCGGACGGCGCCGTCGAGGGTCGCCGCGCGGTGCTCCTCCTGCAGCTGGACGTCGAGAGCCTCCTGCAGGCTCCCCCACACTCGCGCGGCCTGCTCCTCGTGGAGTGCGAGGAAGAGCTGGTCGACGCCGGCGAAGTTCGAGTAGAACGCGCCGCGGGTGAAGCCCGCCTGCCCGCAGATGTCCTCGACGCGCTGGCCGATGGTGCCCGTGCTCTCGAAGAGCTCGGCGGCCGCGGCGAGGAGACGTCGTCGCGTCTCGCTCCTCCGCCGGACCGGAGCCTGCTCGCCTGTGACCACGCCCCCAGCCTATTCGGATGCTTGCGCTGGATGGGCATTTTCAGTACGTTTCGTTTCCAATGCATACTGTATCGAGAACTGGAACGCCCGATCCTCGACGGCGACGGTCCCGGTGGCTGCCGACCGCGACCGTCGTGCTCATCGGGGCGGTCCTCGCCTGGCTGAACCGGGTGGAGTGGTGGGGGTGGCTCGTCGTCGCGGCGGCCGCGGTCCTGATCGCGGCCGTCTCGAGGAGCTGGCGGCACCGGCACTGGATGCTGCGTACGGCGGCCTGGGTCGCGTCCGCAGGGCTCGTCGGAGCCGTCGCCCTCGCCGCGGGTCCTCTCCCGGCGACGCGGACGCTCGCCGGTCCGCACACCGCCCCGGTCACGACCCGGCAGGGCGACGTCGTCGGTGTGCACGACGCCGCGGCCGGGGTCGACGCCTTCGCGGGGATCCCCTACGCCGCTCCCCCGGTCGGTCCGCTGCGCTGGGAGGCGCCCCGCCCGGCCCCGCAGCGGTCGGCGACCCTCGTGGCCGACGACTTCGGCCCCTCCGCCGTTCAGCCGGAGCCGACGTTCCTCTCCCGAGCGGCGACCCGCGTGCTCGCCCTGCCGCTGGAGGAGACGCTCCTCGGCGGGTACGCGACGGACGAGGACAGCCTCCGCCTGAACATCTGGACGCCGGCCGGCGGGGCGGGCGACTCCCGCCCGGTCCTCGTCTACCTCCACGGCGGCGCGTTCGTCTCGGGGTCCGGCGCCCTCCCCGCCTACGACGGCGCGGCGCTCGCCTCCCGGGGCGCGGTGGTCGTCACCGTCGCCTACCGTCTGGGCGTCCTCGGATTCCTCGCCGGTGATGTGCTCGGCGGCGGCACCCCGGGGAACCAGGGACTGCTCGACCAGGTCGCCGCTCTGCAGTGGGTGCAGGACAACATCGCCGCTTTCGGCGGGGACCCGGGGCGGGTGACGGTCGCCGGCCAGTCCGCCGGCTCCGGCAGCGCCTGCATCCTCGGGGCCTCGCCCCTCGCGGCCGGCCTCCTCCACGGGATCATCGGGGAGAGCGGAGGATGCCTGGGGTCGGCGGGAGACCGCGAGGCCGGCGACCTCTACGACGACGCCGCCACCGCACGGGAGGCGGCTGCGCGCCTGAGCGAGGCGCTCGGCGGGGCGAGCCTCGCCGAGATGAGGGCCCTACCGGCCGAGCGCATCGTCACGGCCGCCGCTGGCCTCTCGCAACACTGGTGGCCCTCGATCGACGGCGTCGTCCTCCCCGACACGCCGCTCGCCGTCTACGAGGCCGGTCGGCAGAACGACGTCCCCCTCCTGCTCGGCAGCAACTCCGACGAGACCTCGCTCGATCTGCTGGGAGGCGTCGACCCGGATCCGGACGCCTACGAGCAGGAGGTGCGCCGGGAGCACGGAGACGACGCGGACCGATTCCTCGCGCTGTACCCGGGTGCCGTCGAGGACCAGGTCGTCGACTCCCGGCTGCGCGCCGACAGCGACCGGACGATGACCGCCCCGATGCGGCTCTGGGCGCTGACGGCCGCCCGGACCGGACGGGCGGGCGTCCACGCCTACATCTTCACGCGCACTCCCCCGGAGAGCGGACTCGAGCGGTTCGGCGCGTACCACGGCGCCGAGGTGATGTACGCGTACGGGAACCTCGGGGCGGACGGCGACGCCGACTACACGGACGTCGACCGCCGGCTCGAGCAGGAGATGACCGCGCGCTGGCTCGCATTCGTCTCCCACGGCGATCCGGACGCCGCCGGCCGCGAGCGGTGGCCGGCCGTCAAGGAGGATCCGGACAGCGTGCTCGAATTCGGCGACGTCGTCCGGGTCGCCGAACGCCCGTCCCCCGACGCGGTCGACTTCTGGCTCGAAGGGACGGGCTGACGCGGGGGCGCTCCTCGCGGCGGAACCTCCGGACAGCGGGGAGCCTTCGCTCAGAGCTGCCCGACGAGGTGCGCCTGCCGACCGTCGCGCGCGAAGACCGGGATGACGGCCAGGGGCGCGTCGGCGACGATCCACTGCCCGCCCTCGTGCTCGGCGCCCGTCGAGAGCTCCGTCCAGCGCGCCCCGGCGGGCAGGTAGACCCGTCGGGAGACGGCTCCGGCGTGCGTGACCGGAGCCACGAGCAGGTCCGAGCCGAAGAGGTACTGGTCGGCCAGATCCCAGGCCTCCGGGTCCCCCGGGAACTCGTGGAACACCGCGCGCAGCACGGGCTGGCCCAGCTCGTGCGCCTCCCGCATCGCCTCGCGCGTGTACGGGCGCAGGGTCTCGCGCAGATGCAGCAGGCGGGTGAGGATCGGCGTGGCCTCCTCGCCGAAGCTCCACACCTCGTTCGCGGCTCCGGTCGCGGCGCGGCGGCTCCCGTCGGCGGCCGTGACCGGGGCCGACGGCGCGCGGTCGCCGTGCAAGCGCATCACGGGGCTGAACGCGCCGAACTGGAACCAGCGCACGAGGAGCTCACGGAACTCCGGATCCGACGGGTCTCCCCCGGCGAATCCTCCGATGTCGGTCGTGAACCACGGGATCCCCGCGACGCCCATGTGGATGCCGGCCGTGATCTGGTGGCGCAGGTCCGCGAAGGTCGAGTGGATGTCGCCCGACCACACGAGCGCGCCGTAGCGCTGACTGCCCGCCCACGCGGTGCGGACGAGGTTGACGATCGCGGTCTCCCCGCCCTCGCTCTGCCCCTCGAAGAAGCCGCGGGAGAACGCCTGCGGGTAGAGGTTGCCGACCTGGACGGCGGGGCCGGCGGCGTAGCGGTAGTTGTCGAAGTCGTAGACGCCGTACTCGGGCTCGGCCTCGTCGAGCCAGAAGAGCCGGATCCCGTGCTCGCCGTAGTTGCGCCGGCACGCCTCCCAGACGAACCTCCGGGCGGCGGGGCTCGTCGCGTCGTAGAACGCGCTCGGACCCTCGAACTGCATGTGCAGGTCCAGGCCCCGCTCGGCCTTGACGAGGAGGTTCCCCTTCTTCATCGCGATGTAGTTCTCGGACTCGACCGACACCTGCGGCCAGACCGAGACCATCAGCTCGATCCCGAGCTCGCGCAGCTCGGCGACCATGGCGGACGGATCCGGCCAGAACTCCTCCTCGAAGCGGAAGTCGCCCATGTGCGGCCAGTGGAAGAAGTCGGCCACGATCACGTCCATCGGCAGGCCGCGGCGCCGGTGCTCGCGGGCGACCTCGAGCAGCTGCTCCTGGTTCCAGTAGCGCAGCTTGCACTGCCAGAAGCCGAGGCCGTGCTCGGGCATCATCGGGACGTGCCCGGTCGCATCGGCGCAGGCCCGGGTGATGTCGGCCGGGGTCTCCCCCGCGGTCACCCAGTAGTCGAGCTGCTGGGAGGACTCGGCGGACCACTCCGTGCGGTTGGCCGCGAAAGTCGCGCGGCCGATCGCGGGGTTGTGCCAGAGGAACCCGTAGCCGCGGCTCGACAGCACGAACGGGACGCTCGACTGGGAGTTGCGGTGCGCGAGCTCGAGCGTGCAGCCCTTCAGGTCGAGGATGTCCTGCTGATACTGCCCCATCCCGTACAGCTTCTCGTCGGGGGACGTCTCGAACAGCGCGGTCAGCCGGAAGTCGCCGCCCAGGTGCGGACGCTGCTCGCGGGCGCGCAGCTTGAGCGCTCCCCCGCTCCCGAGCTCCCGGAAGAGCAGCTCCCCTCGACGGTCGTAGAAGGAGAGGGAGCAGGAGAGCTCGTGGTAGCCGGTCTGGTACCCGTAGCCCTCCTGCTGCTCGAGGACGACGGTGATGCCGCCGGCGCGCAGCGTCGCCCGCGGTCCATCGATCGAGACCTCCGGCGCGTGGCGCTCGGGGGCGATCAGCGCCCAGTCGGTGTCGAGGACCTCCCCGGACCGGCGGGCGCGGACCCGGACGCTGTCCCTCCCCCACGGCTCGACGACGACGGTCTCGCCGTCGCCGCGCCAGACGAGGCGGTCCCCCTCGAGCGCGAACGCGTCGGTGTCCATGTGCAACTGCTTCCTCGAGTCGGGCACGGCGCTCAGTCCTTGACCGCGCCGGCGGTGACCCCGGCGGCGACGTAGCGCTGGGCCACGATCAGCAGCACGGCGGCCGGGATGGAGGCGATCACGGCGGTCGCCATGATCCCGTTCCAGTTGGTGGTGGTCGATCCGATGTAGCGGTAGAGGCCGAGGGTGAACGGCACGATGCTGTTGCCCGAGGTGAGCGAGTTCGCGTTGAGGAAGTCGGCCCAGGCGAACAGGAACGAGAACAGGCCCGCGGTCACGATCGAGTTCCGGCTCAGCGGGATGACGATCGAGACGAAGGAGCGCCAGTTGCTCGCACCGTCGATCCGCGCGGCCTCGATCAGCTCGTCGGGGATGCCGAGCATGAAGGCCCGGAGGATGATCACCGCGAACGGCACGGAGGCGGTCGCGTCGGCGAGGATCAGGCCCGGATAGGTGTTGAGCAGCCCCAGCGCGTTGTAGATCGCGAACAGCGCGGTGACCAGGACGATTCCGGGGATCATCTGGGCGAGGAGGAACACGAACATCACGACGCCGGTCCCCCGCACCCGGAACTTCGCCATCGCGAAAGCCGCGGGCAGAGCGATCGCCAGGGTCAGGATCACGCAGCCGATCGAGATCACGAGACTCGTGATGAGGTTCGGCAGCTGCGTCGAGAACGCCTGCACGTACCCGTCGAGGGTCGGGTCGCCGGGGAACAGGCTCGGCGGGGTCTGGATCAGGTTCTGCGGCTTGGTCAGCGAGACGTTGACCATCCAGTAGAGCGGGAAGAGGAGGAAGCCGCAGAGCACGATCGCGATGACCACGTCGATCCCGCGGCGCAGCCCTGTGGTGTGCCGGTTCATCCGAGGTCCTCCTTGCGCTGGGCGCGGATGTAGATCACGCCGAAGACGAGGGCGACGATCACGAGGATCTGGCCGGCCGCCGCACCGACTCCGAACTGCAGGTCGGTGAAGGACTGCTCGTAGGCCCAGGTCGCGAGGGTGTGCGAGCTGTTGGCCGGGCCTCCCTTGGTGAGGATCCAGATGACGTCGAACACCTTGATCGTGTAGACGAGGCCGAGGAGGAGCGTGACGGAGGTCACCGGTCGCAGCAGCGGCCAGGTGATGCTCCAGAAGGACCGCCAGCGCGAGGCGCCGTCCAGTGCCGCGGCCTCGTAGAGGCTCTCGGGGATGCCCTGCAGGCCTCCGTGCAGCAGCACCATGTTGAACGGGATGCCCAGCCAGATGTTGGCGATGATGACCGCCCACAGCGAGACGGACGGATCGGTCAGCCAGCCGACCGGCGTGCCGATCGCGGCGTTCAGGATGCCGAACTGCTGGTCGAAGATCCAGCGCCAGGCCGTCGCCGAGACGATCAGCGGCAGGAGCCACGGCAGCAGGATGAGGGAGCGGAACGTCGCCGAGAGCGGGAACCGGCGGCTGAAGAACAGCGCCAGGGCCATGCCGATCGTGAACTGGCCCACCAGCGAGACCACGGTGAAGACCACGGTGTGCCAGGCGATGCTCGCGAAGATCGGATCGGTGACGACCGTGACGTAGTTGTCGAAGCCGACGAAGGGGGCGATCCCGGTCACGAAGGACGACGGTCCGAAGTCCTGGAGGCTGAGGACGACGCCGCGGATGATCGGGTAGACGAAGAAGACGGCGAGGAAGATCACCACGGGCGCCATGAAGGCGGCGGCGGCGAGGCGGAGGTGGGAGCGGGGTCGGCGGCGGGCGGGCGGCCTGGTGGCCGCCCCGCCCGCGACCGGCGCCGTGAGCACGGCGGGGTCGGTCATGCGGCCGCTACTTCAGGCTCGCCGCGGCGTCGTCGAGGGCCGCCTGCGGCGTCTTCGAGCCGGTCAGCGACTCCTGGATCGCGGTCCAGAGCGCCTTCGAGGTGTCGGGGTAGGCGACGCCGAGGTCGCTGGTGCGTCCCTGCGCGACCGAGATGGCCTCCACCCAGGGCTGGAGCGCGGGGTCCTCGGTCGCCTGCTCGGCGGCCGCGTCGGCGTACGGCATGATGTACGACTGGCCGGCCGCCCAGGCCTTCAGGCTGTCGGGCTGGATGACGCACTGCGCGAACTCCGTGGCGAGCGTCTGCTTCGCGGCGTCGGAGGCGACCACCTCGACGAACTCGCCGCCGAGCGGGCTCGGTGCCGCTCCCCCGTCCTTCGCCGGGATCGGCACGACGCCGTAGTCGATGCCCGCCTCGTCGAGGGCGGAGAGCTGCCAGGTGCCGTTGACCATCATCCCGAGCTTGCCCGCGAGGAACTGGTCGCGGACGTCCTGCTGGTTGGCGTTGACGTTCGCCTGCGAGGCCGAGCCGCTCTTCACCAGGTCGGTCCAGAGTGCGAGCGCCGAGACGGCGTCGTCGGAGGAGATGTCCTCGAGGGTCGCACCGGAGCCCCAGAAGAAGGGCAGGAACTGGAAGGTGCCCTCCTCGGTGCCGATCGCGGAGAAGCCGAGCCCGGTGACGTCGCCCGCGGTGAGGGCCTTCGCGGCGGTGGTCAGCTCGTCCCAGGTCGTCGGCGGAGTGACGCCGGCGGCCTCGAAGAGCGCCTTGTTGTAGAAGAGCGCGAGGGTGTTCGAGCCGATCGAGGAGCCGTAGGTCTTCCCGTCCAGCTGGCCGGCGGCGAGCACGTTCGGGAGGACGTCGCTGGTGTCGAGCCCGGAGGCGGCGTTGTCGACGAGCAGGCCGGTGTCGGCGAACTTCGCGACGTTGGGGTTGTCGAGGACGACCAGGTTCGGCGTGGTCTTCGACGCGGCCGACTGCAGGAGCTTGGTGGTGAGGTCGGGGTCGGAGGTGCGCTCGAGGGTGATCCCGGTCGAGGCCTCGCAGCCGGCCAGGAGCTGGCCGTAGGGGGAGGACGCGTCGTACTGGGTGAAGCTGTCCCAGAGAGTGAGCGACTTCGACGAGTCGTCGCCCGCTCCCTGTGCGCTGCACGCGCTGAGGGCGACTCCGGCGATGAGGACGAGGGAGGCGGCGCCTGCGGCCCGTCGGATGCTGTTCTTCACGGTATTCCTCTCTGAATACGGTCGGGACGAGCGGAGCGCTCGCGCCGGGAAGACCCTCCGGGGGCGCCCGCTGAGGCGGTCCGTCCGGAAGTCGTGGCGAGCCTAACCGAGTCGGAGAACCGGTTCAATAGATTTCGGAGAACCGGTTCACCGATCGCCCGGGGAACGCTCCGGACGACCCGGCGACGTCAGCCGCGCGCCCGCCGCCACGAGGGGACGACGCCCCGGCTGGTGCCCGGCGAGAAGGGCGCGGTGGTGCCGAGGTCCACGACCACCGCGGGCAGCAGCTCCGTCACTCCCGGAGTCGCGGTGCCGGCGAGCTCGTCGAGCACCAGGTCGACCGCCCGCGAGACCATCTCGTCGCCGGGCAGGTCCACCACGGTGACCGGCTGGTCGGCGTGCCGCATCACCGCCTCCGGGGCGATGGTCATGATCGAGCAGTCCTCCGGGACGCGCAGGCCCAGGCCGCTGAGGCGCTGCAGGAACGGCTCGAGCACGCCCGGCCCGTGCGTGACCACGGCGCTCAGGCCGGGGAGCTGCTCCTGCGCCTGCTCGAACCAGTCGTCGACGTCGTCGGTGCTGGGGATGACGGCTCCCCGCACGCCGCGCAGGCGGCACTGGTCGAGGAAGCCCTCGCGGAACCGCAGGGCGAAGGCGTAGCCGCTCTCGTAGGCGTCGGGGCCCATCCCGAGGACCGCGATCTCGACGTGCCCGAGGTCGGCGAGGTGGTCGACGGCGACCCGCGCCGCGCCGTCGAAGTCGAGGTCGATCGCGCTGAACGGGCTGCCCTCGCCCGGGTAGCCGACCAGCGCGGTCGGCAGGCCGATGCTCGCGAGGACCGGCAGCCGGGGGTCGTCCCGGCGGATGTCCATCACGACGAGCGCATCGGCGAGGACGTCGCGCGCGAGCTCCCCCTCGCCCGTGCCCATCATCAGCAGGTCGAAGCCGCGGGCGCGGGCCGCGTACATCGCCGCCCGCACGAAGCGCATGAAGACGTCGACATCGGTCTGCCGCGACTCCGGATCGACGGAGGCGAAGAAGCCGAGGATGTTCGTGCGCCGCAGCGCCAGGGCCCGCGCCATCGGGTCGGGCCGGTAGCCGAGCCGCTCCACGCTCGCGAGCACGCGCAGGCGGGTCGCCTCCGGGAGCTTCTTGTTGCCGGAGAGCACGTAGGACACCGTGCTGCGGGCCACCCCCGCATCGGCCGCGACGTCGCGAATGGTCACCATGGGCTCAGCGTAGTGAGGGCCCGGCGACGGGAGGGCCCGCCGGCGACCCCCTCGACCGGCGGGCAGCAGCGTGCACACCCGGGCGGTCCGGCCGTCCCGCCGTGGGTGGAGAGCCGTCCGCCGCGAGCCGCGCGACGGCGCCGACGGACGCAGGCCGCGGACGAGCAGTCGGTCACGGTTGCGCACGGGTCCGACGGGCACGTACGGTCGACCCGTACCTCGTCGCGAGCCGCGACGTCGGTGCGGCCGCCACACCGGCCGATCCAGCGGCTCGCGGTCACGGGGGCTCCCCGCACGGAAGACGGACTCTTGCGCCCCAGCACCGGTACTGCGTCCACGACGCAGCAGCTGCTCTCGCACTGACGTCCCCCGTGCCCGCCCCTCAGGGGCGAGCCGTTGCTCCTTCGGAGCCCGGTGGTCGTCGTGCGCCGACACCGACCCCTGGAGCACCGTGCCCTCCACTTCCCGCACCACCCCGCCTGCCGTCGTCCTCCACGACTGCACGTTCGCCTGGCCCGACGGCTCCGTCGTCCTCGACCGCGTGACCACTGCGTTCGGCCGCGGGCGCACCGGTCTCGTCGGCGCGAACGGCGCCGGCAAATCCACCCTCGTCCGCCTCGTCACCGGCGGCCTCTCCCCCACCGCCGGGAGCGTCTCGACGACGGCACCCGTCGACCTGCTGCCCCAGCGCCTCCGGCGAGGGCCCGACGACACCGTCGCCGATCTCCTCGGGATCCGGCATCGCCTGGACGCTCTGCACGCGATCCTCCGCGGCGACGCGGATCCGCGGCACTTCGAGGTGCTCGCGGACGACTGGGACCTCGAGGCCCGGGCGCTCGCCGCACTCGGCGACGCCGGGCTCGACCTGGAGGAGGCGGACCTGCTGCGGCCGGTCGCGACCCTCTCCGGAGGGCAGGCCGTCCTCACGGCCGCGACCGGCGTCCGGCTGCGCGGCCGGCCGATCGCCGTGCTCGACGAGCCGACGAACGACCTCGACCGGCGCTCCCGAGGGCTTCTGCTCGACCTGGTCGACCGGTGGCGCGGGACGCTCGTGCTCGTCAGCCACGACCGGGAGCTGCTCGAGCACGTCGACGAGATCGCGGAGCTGCGCGACGGGGCGGTCCGCACCTCGGGCGGGACGTTCTCGGCGTTCGAGGAGCGGCTCGCCCTCGAGCAGGCGGCCGCGGAGCGCGATCTGCGCGACGCCGACCGGCTTCTCCGCGCCGAGCGGCGGCAGCGCATCGAGGCCGAGACGACCATCGCCCGCCGGGCGCGGGCGGGGGCGCGATCGGCGGAGTCGATGCCCGCGATCCTCGCGAACGCGCGGAGAGGACGAGCCGAGGCGACCGCGGGACGGCTGCGCTCCGGGCACGGGGCCGCGGAGGCGCGGGCGCGCGAGCAGGTCGACGCAGCGTCGCGAGCAGTCCGGGACGACGACCGGGTTCGCCTCGACCTGCCGGACCCCGGGGTCGCGGCCGGGCGCCGTCTGGCGGAGGTGACGGTGCGCGGCCGGACGACGGTGCTCCAGGGGCCGGAGCGGATCGCCGTGGTCGGCGCGAACGGGACGGGGAAGACGACCCTGCTCGAGCACCTCGTCGGGGCGCCGGGTGCGCGGGAGCATCCGCTCGCCGGCACCACGGCCCGAGCGCTGACGGAGCGGGTCGGCTGGCTCCCCCAGCGCCGCGAGGGACTCCTCGACGAGGAGGCCACCGTGCGGGAGCACGTCTCCCGGGCCGCGCCGGATCGTCCGGCGGTCGAGCTGCGGAACGCCCTCGCGCGGCTCCTGGTGCGCGGCGACGTGGTCGATCGGAGGATCGCGTCGCTCTCGGGCGGCGAGCGGTTCCGCGTCGCGCTCGCCGGGCTCGTGCTGGCGCAGCCCGCTCCGCAGCTGCTCGTGCTGGACGAGCCGACGAACGACCTCGATCTCGCCACGACCGACCACCTCGTCGACGTTCTCGCCGCCTGGCGGGGCGGCCTGGTCGTCGTCAGCCACGACGAGGCGTTCCTCGACCGGCTCGGACTCCACTCCCGAGTGGTGCTCGACGCGGAGTGACGGCTGGTCCCCCGGCCCCCGGCGGTTCTGGCCTCGACCGGGCCCCTGCCGCCGGGGAGACTGGCCGGGCCCCTCCCGCCCCCAGCGAACGGACCGACGTGCTCACCGGACTCAGCGCCTTCCCCCTCACACCGCTCCGCGACGACAGCATCGACGAGCGGTCGTTCGCCGCTCTCGTCGAGCGGCTCGCGCGGGCGGGAGTCGACTCGATCGGCGCCCTGGGCTCGACCGGCTCGGCTCCGTACCTGGACCGCGGCGAGCGCCGGCGCGCAGCAGAGATCGCCGTCCGCGGCGCCGGCCCGGTGCCGGTCGTGGTCGGGATCGGGGCGCTGCGCACCTCGCAGGTGCTGGCGCTCGCCGAGGACGCGCAGAGCGCCGGAGCGAGCGCGGTGCTCCTGGCGCCGCTCGGCTACCAGCCGCTGACGGA
>NZ_PSVX01000090.1:0-11027 GCF_002932695.1 Rathayibacter sp. AY1D2
ACCGCCGGACCGGGGGAGCCCACCTCCACGCCGACCGCCGGACCGGGCGCGCCCGGTCCGGCGGTCGGCGTGGAGGTGGGCTCCCCCGGTCCGGCGGTGGGGCCGGCCGTCGGCGTCGCGGTCGGCTCCGGGGTGCCCGTGGGCTCCGGAGTCGCGGTCGGCGTCGGGGTGGGGGTGACCGCCTCGGTGACGTCGACGCTCACGAGCGTCGCGAGTCCCGAGTCGGTGTAGGCGACACGGCCGAGGTAGCGGGCCGGGCCCGCCAGGTTCGACCAGGAGACCGCGTACGCGATCGGCTCGCCCTGCACGGCGTCGACCACGGCGGGGTCGGTGCTCAGCGAGCCGAGACCGTTCTCCGGAGTGATGACGAAGCTGCGGAAGTCGAACGTGACGGTCGAGGATCCCGGAGCGGTCGAGTAGACATCGGCCTGGACCGTGTACTCGCCCGGAGCGGGGTCGGCGATGTCGACGCGCTCGTCGGCCGAGCCGGTCGCTGAGGTGAAGACCTTGTCGGTGCTCTCGCTGGTGACGGTGAGGTCGAGGTCGGCCGCGTCGTCGAGCGAGTCGAGGTCGAAGCGGGCGAACTCGGCGCCCTCCGGCACCACGACGGTGGTCGTCAGCGACTTCCCCGTGGGGAGCGTCGCCGAGTGGCCGTCGGCGGCGGTGGCGTCCTCGGCGAGGACACCCTCGGCGAGACCGCTCGCGGTGAGCGGCAGCGCGCCGGTGATGCCGGGCGTGACCGTCACCGTGCCGGTGCCGGTCGAGCCGGTGCCGGAGACCTCGTAGGGCGCGTCCAGCAGGACGGGGCGCACCGCGATCGGGCTGCGGACGTCGTGCTCCGCGCTCGCCCAGGTCAGGTAGCCGGTGGCGAACTGGTTGAGCGCCGCCGAGCCGGTGGTGAAGGAGACCGTGTACTCCGCCGTCTGGCCCGCACCCGTGAAGGAGAGGGTCGAGGGCGAGACGACGGTGTCGATCCCGGCGAGGCCGTCGACCGAGGCGGTGTAGGTGCCCGCGCCGGTCGAGGTGACCGTGCGGGTCACAGTCTGCGTGCCCGCGAGGGCGCCGATCGCGATCGAGGCCTGGTTGAGGTCGGACGGGTCGATCGCGGCGATCGGGTCGATCACCGGGTTCGAGGTGAAGACGTAGCCCGCACCCTTGAGGAACGCGATCCAGTCCTCCGTGCCGCTCTGGTAGAGCAGTCCGGGATCGAGGAACGCGGCAGGGTCGACGTGTCCGGCGCCCTGGGCGAAGACGTCCTCGGACGCGGCGCCCGACTGGTCGACGCTGTCGTAGGCGGAGGTCATCATGGCCGACTTCACCGCGGACGGCGAGGCCTTCGGGGTCGCGCCGAGGATCAGCGCGCCGAGGCCCGCCACGTGCGGCGACGACATCGAGGTGCCGGACTCGAACGCGAAGGCGGGGTCGTCGCCCTCGGCGTTGAAGCTGTCGGCGAGGATCGCGACGCCGGGCGCCGTGAGGTCGGGCTTCAGCACGTCGGCGCCGTCCGCCTCAGCGGGTCCGCGCGACGAGAAGCCGGCGACCTGCGGGACGGGGATGGAGGCGCCGGACGAGTTGCCCTCGGAGAGGGTCACGGTCGCACCGGCGGTGCCGGCGTAGGTCGTGATCGCCTGGTAGGCCTGCGAGTCGATCTGGATGCTCGGGACCGAGTGGTCGTCGACGTGCAGGGCGTTCGGGGTCGGGTTGAGCAGCAGCATGCCGATGCCGCCGGCCCGCTCGACCTCGGCCGACTTGGAGACGCGCGCGGTGACGCCCGCGGTGCAGGCGACGATCGTGCCCTTCACCTTGTCGGGGTCGAGGGTGCCGGTCTCGCAGATGGCGGGGTTCTCGGCGCCCGAGCGGACGACGTCGGCGCTGTTCACCAGCGGTCCGGTGACGTCCTCGTGGACCGAGATGGATCCTCCGACGAACTTCTGGCCGTCGCCGAGAGCGGCGGTCGCGGTGTAGGTCGGGATGGAGGACGCGGCGACCGTGGTGTACCAGGGCGACGCGTGGTCGAGCGTGGAGGCGCCCGCACCCGAGTTGCCGGCCGAGGCCGCGACGAAGACGCCCGCGGCGGCGGCGTTGAGGAACGCCTCGTCGATCGCGGTCAGGGTCGAGGTGGCCGAGCCGCCGCCGATCGAGAAGTTGATGACGTCGACGCCGTCCTTGGTCGCGGCGTCGATGGCCGCGAGGATGCCCGCTCCGGAGCAGAAGTCGTCGTCGTCGGTGCCCTCGTCGGGTCCGTTCCAGCAGACCTTGTACGCGGCGACCTTGGCGGCCGGGGCGACTCCGGAGATCTTCCCGTAGTCGTAGCCGTCGACGCTCGCCTCGACGCCGTTGTTGCCGGCTGCCGTGCTCGCGGTGTGCGAGCCGTGTCCGTCGGCGTCGCGCGGGGAGCGGTACTCGGGGTTGTCCGTCGAGCCGACCTCCTCGTCCGCGAGGAACCAGCGTGCGCCGATGAGCTTCTGGTTGCACTCGTCGCCGTCCCACTGCTCGGAGGCGGGGAGCCCCGGCGAGCAGGAGCCGACGAAGGTGCCGCCGTCCGACTTCACGAAGGAGGTGGTGGTGCCGTCCGTGTAGGGGGCCGCTCCGGGCGAGGTCGCCAGGGGCGCGCCTGCGAAGGAGGGGTTCTCGGGCGCGATGCCGGAGTCGATGACGCCGACGACGACGCCCTCGCCCGCCTTGTCGATGCCGCCCAGCTTCTGCCAGACGCCGTTCTCGCCCTCGAGGCCGAGGAAGTCGGTGGAGCGCTGCTGTCCGGTGTCGGGCACCGGGGTGCCGGCGGCGGCCGCGGCGAGCGGCGAGGCCTGCGCGGCGCGGTCGACCTTCAGGTTCTCGACCTTGCGGACCTGGGCGACGTCGCGGCGGCTCGCGAGCTCGCCCGCCTGCTCGCCCGAGAGGGTCGCGGAGAAGCCGTTGAGGGCGACGGTGTAGTGGTAGCCGATGGCGGCGTCGACCGCGGAGGCGACGTCCTCCTGGCGCTGCTCGAGGTGGGCGGAGTAGTCCTCCACCGGAGCCGAGGCGGCCTGCAGCTGCGCACCGTCGACGGGCGCGGTGCGGGCGAAGCGGGCATCGCTGCCCTGGTAGGTGGCCGCGGAGGGCTCGACGAGGGTGACGACGTAGTCGCCGTCGTCGAAGCTCTGGCCGACGGAGAGCCCGCCGACGAGCGAGGCACTGCCGGCGAGAGGGGCGGCACTGGCGCCGGTGGTGGCGAAGGCCGCGGTCGCGGCGACTCCGAGGACGGCGAGGCCCGCGAGGATGCGCCTCTCAGCGCGGCGGACGGGTGGTCGGTGGGACAGGTGGATCGGCAATCGATGTCCTTACTCACATTCGCTGGGAACCGGATCGGTTTCCACACAGAAACGACCCTACGAAGTCGATTGCCCAGCTTTGTTACGAACAGGTAACGAAGTTGACGCTGAAGGGGGCCGATCCGTTGGCACTCCCCCTCCCCGAGTGCTAAATTACTCGCGTTGAGCCGGGTCGGCTCAACGCATGGAACTCTTCGTTGCACGACTGAATGGAGTGATCTCATGGCTGTCACCTACGACCCCGTCCGCGAGCTGGACCGCCTCGCCACCGCCCTCCTCGGCTCCGGTCAGGGGCCCCGCCGGATGCCGATCGACCTGTACCGGGACGGCGACCACTACGTCCTCACCGCCGACCTCCCCGGCATCGACCCGGGGTCCGTCGACGTCGACGTGGACGGGCAGCTCCTCACCATCCGTGCCCAGCGCACCGTCGCGAGCGGCGACGACGTCACCTGGATCACCCGGGAGCGCCAGTCGGCGACCTTCGTCCGCCAGCTGAGCCTCGGCCAGGGCGTCGACACCGAGCGCATCGCCGCGTCCTCCGACAACGGCGTGCTCTCGGTGACCATCCCGGTCAGCGAGAAGGCGCGTCCCCGCCGCATCGAGGTCGTCTCGACCGCCCGCCCCGAGCAGGTGCGGATCGGCGAGGCGGCCGCCGAATAGGACGACGAGCGAGGGCCCGTCCGCGATCGTGCGGGCGGGCCCTCCGCCTGTCCGCACGCCCTACGCTGGCCGGATGCGCGCCTCCTCCTCCGACACCGCTGTCGGCGTCCTGCTCCCCCGCGATCTCCCCGCCTCCGAGGTGCTCGGCTACGCCCGCCGCGCCGAGGAGCTCGGCTTCGACGAGCTCTGGGTGGTCGAGGACCTCGGCTTCCGCGGCGGCATCGCCCAGGCCGGCGCGGTGCTCGCCGCCACCGAGCGGATCGTCGTCGGCATCGGCATCCTGCCCGCCGCCGTCCGCACGGCGGCCTTCACCGCGATGGAGCTCGGCACTCTCGCCGAGCTGTTCCCCGGCCGCGTCCACGCCGGCATCGGGCACGGGATGCCGCACTGGATGCGCGGCCTCGGCGTCTGGCCGCGCAGCCCGCTCACCCTGCTCGAGGAGCAGTTCGACGCGATCCGCTCGCTGCTCTCCGGCGAGCGCACCGACCGCTCCGGCCGCTACGTGCACGTGGACGGCCTCGTCCTGGAGTCGCCGCCCGCCGTCGTGCCGCCGCTGCTGGCCGGCGTCCGCGGACCGAAGTCGCTGGCGCTCGCGGGCCGGATCGCCGACGGGGTCGTCCTGGCCGAGCCCGTCACTCCGGAGTACCTCGCGGCGGCCCGCGGCCACCTCGGCGGCACCGGACGGATTGTCGCCTACAACGTGGCCGCCGTGGACGACGACGCGGCCGCCGCGCGCGACGCGGTCCGGCCGGGACTCGAGTGGATCGGCGAGCCGGACTGGGCGCCGCACATCGCGCCGCTCCCCTTCGCCGATGACTTCGCCCGCCTGCGGGCCGAGAGCGCCGACCGCGCCGCCTTCGTCCGCGACCTGCCCGACGTCTGGGTCGACCAGCTGGCCGTCGTGGGCACTCCCGAAGACGCTCGTCGCCGCATCGGCCTGCTGCACGAGGCCGGTGCGTCGAGCGTCGTGCTGATGCCGTCGGGGCCCGATCCGCTCCACGCGATGGAGGAGCTCGCCCGGGCGCTCTGAGGCGCTCGGCCCGGGCGCGTCCCACCGGGCCCGGAGACGCCTCCGGCCCGCAGGATCCGAGGATCGTGCGGGCCGGACGCGTCTGCTGAAGCCGGAGATCAGGCCGACATGCGGGCCTTCAGGTTCTCATCGAGGGTCGCGAGGAACTCCTCGGTCGTCTGCCAGCCCTGCTCGGGGCCGACGAGCAGGGCGAGGTCCTTCGTCATCTTCCCGGACTCGACCGTCTTGATGACCACGTCCTCAAGCGTGAGCGAGAAGTCGATGAGCTCCTGGTTGCCGTCGAGCTTGCCGCGGTGCGCGAGGCCGCGCGTCCAGGCGTAGATCGAGGCGATCGGGTTCGTCGAGGTGGGCTTGCCGGCCTGGTGCTGGCGGTAGTGGCGCGTGACGGTGCCGTGCGCCGCCTCCGCCTCGACGACGCTGCCGTCGGGCGTGGAGAGCACGGAGGTCATCAGGCCCAGCGAGCCGAAGCCCTGCGCGACGGTGTCGGACTGGACGTCGCCGTCGTAGTTCTTGCAGGCCCAGACGTAGCCGCCCTCCCACTTCATGGCCGAGGCGACCATGTCGTCGATGAGGCGGTGCTCGTAGGTGAGGCCCGCGGCGTCGAAGCGCTCCTTGAACTCGGTCTCGAAGATCTCCTCGAAGATGTCCTTGAAGCGGCCGTCGTAGGCCTTGAGGATCGTGTTCTTGGTGGAGAGGTAGACCGGGTAGTTGCGCGAGAGGCCGTAGTTCAGCGACGAGCGGGCGAAGTCGCGGATCGACGCGTCCTGGTTGTACTGGACCTGCGCGATGCCGTCGTCCGGGGCCTTGTAGACCTCGAACCTCATCGGCTCGGAGCCGTCCTCGGGCGTGAACTCGACGGTCAGCGTGCCCTTGCCCTTGAAGACGAAGTCGGTGGCGCGGTACTGGTCGCCGAACGCGTGGCGGCCGATGATGATCGGCTTGTTCCAGCCGGGGACCAGGCGCGGGATGTTCGAGATGATGATGGGCTCGCGGAAGATCACGCCGCCGAGGATGTTGCGGATCGTGCCGTTGGGCGACTTCCACATCTTCTTGAGGCCGAACTCCTCGACGCGGGCCTCGTCGGGGGTGATGGTCGCGCACTTCACGCCGACGCCGTGCTTCTGGATGGCGTGCGCTGCGTCGATCGTGACCTGGTCGTCCGTCTCGTCGCGGTACTCGATGCCGAGGTCGTAGTACTCGAGGTTCACGTCGAGGTACGGGTGGATGAGGGTGTCCTTGATCTTCTGCCAGATGATGCGCGTCATCTCGTCGCCGTCGAGCTCGACGACCGTTCCCTCAACCTTGATCTTGGACATTGCTCTCCCATGGTGTCGATGACCCCGCACCTGTGCGGGACGGGCGGCTCTGCACCGCTCCGGATGGCCTCCGCCAGCCTACCCGAGGCCCGAACTGTCTCGATGTCGAGACAGTTCTCGATCGTCCGCGCCGGGGCCGGCGCACGTCGCCCGACAGGAGGATGCCCGCCGTCCTGCGCCGCCGGTACAGTGACGGCATGAGTGACCTCCGCCTGGAAGAGCTGTCCGCCTCGAACATCTCCGCCGTGAACGGCCTGAGCCTCAAACCCGGCCAGGAGCAGTTCATCGCGCCGGTCTCCTACTCCGCCGCCGCCGCGGTGATCGACCCGGGCGCCTCCTGGCAGCGGGCCGTGATGGACGGCGACGAGCTGGTCGGCTTCATCCACGCGCACTTCGACCCGGAGGCGGCGGAGGAGTTCCGCAGCTGCATCTGGCGCATCAACATCGACGCGGCGAAGCAGGGCCGCGGCGTGGGCACCTTCGCCGTCCGCGCCACCGCCGACGAGGCGCGCGCCCGCGGCTTCGACACCCTCACGGTGATCTGGGAGTCCGGCGAGGACGGCCCGGAGCAGTTCTTCCGCTGGATCGGCTTCGAGGTCGTCGGCGAGACGCAGTACGGCGAGAACATCGGGGCGCTGACGCTCTGAGCGCGGCGCCGGAGGCAGCGGAGCCGGCCGACTTCGTCTCCGCCGTCCTCGAGGTGGTCGCCTCGATCCCGCCCGGCCGCGTGATGGCCTACGGCGAGATCGCCGCGGTCCTCGGCACGCGTGCGGCACGCGCGGTCGGCACGGTGATGGCCCGCTACGGCTCCGACACCGCCTGGTGGCGCGTCGTCCGCGCGGGAGGAGCGCCCCCGGTCGGCCACGAGGAGCGCGCCCGCCGGGAGTACGAGCGCGAGGGCACGCCCCTCGTCGTCACGCCGGGCGGCTGGCGCGTCGACGTGCGCAGCGCCCGCTGGCGCCCCTGAGCCGGGAGCGGCTCCGGGACGTGAGTCGCGAGCAGCAGCCGATCAGACGAGCGAGTCCCGCCAGGCCGCGTGCAGGGTGGCGAAGCGGCCCTCGCCGGCGATGAGCGCCTCCGGGGTGCCGTCCTCGACGATGCGGCCGTGCTCCATCACCAGCACCCGGTCGGCGATCGCGACCGTCGAGAGGCGGTGCGCGATGATGACCGCCGTGCGGTCCGCCAGGAGCGTCTGCAGGCCCTGCTGCACCAGGCGCTCGCTCGGGATGTCGAGGGAGGAGGTCGCCTCGTCCAGGATCAGCACCGCCGGGTCGGCCAGGAACGCGCGGGCGAACGAGATCAGCTGGCGCTGACCGGCCGAGACGCGGCCGCCGCGCTTGTTCACATCGGTGTCGTAGCCGTCCGGCAGCGCCTGGATGAACTCGTGCGCGCCGACCGCCTGCGCGGCCCGGACGATCTCGTCGTAGGACGCGGTCGGCCGCCCGATCGCGATGTTGTCGGCGACGGATCCGGAGAAGAGGTACGCCTCCTGGGTGACCATCACGATCGCGCGCCGCAGGTCCTTCGGGTGCAGCTGCCGCAGGTCCACGCCGTCGAGGGTCACCACGCCGTCGCTCGGGTCGTAGAAGCGCGAGATCAGCTTGGCGAGCGTCGTCTTGCCGGCGCCCGTGGACCCGACGAGGGCGATGGTCTGCCCGGCGGGGATGTCGAGGTCGAAGCGCGGCAGCACCTCGCGGTCGGCGGTGTAGGCGAAGCGGACGCCCTCGAAGCCGAGGCGGCCCCGCGCCTGCCGCAGGTCGACCGGGCGGGCCGGATCCGGGATGCTCGGCTCCTCGGCCAGCACGCCCGATATCTTCTCGAGCGCGGCGGCCGCCGACTGGTAGGAGTTGTAGAACATCGCCATCTCCTGCACCGGGTCGAAGAAGCGCCGGGTGTAGAGCAGGACCGCCAGCAGCGCGCCGATCTCGAGCCCGCCGTCGAGCACGCGGACGCCGCCGATGAACAGCACCACGGCGACGGTGACGTTGCCGATCAGCACGAGCCCGGGGTCGAAGGTGCCGAACACCCCGAAGACGCGCTTGTAGGCGAGCCGGTACTGCTCGACGACCCCGCCGAACACGGACTCGTTGCGCTTCTGCGTGCGGAAGGTCTGCACGGCGCGGATGCCGGTCATCGACTCCACGAACTGCACGATGAGCCGCGACGAGGCGACTCGGGTGCCGCGGAACAGCGCCTGCGACCGCTTCTGGAACCAGCGGGTGAGCAGCGCGAGCGGCACCAGGGCGCAGGCGAGCACGATGCCGCTCACGCCGTCCAGGGAGACGAGGGCGATCGCGACGAAGCCCATGTAGAGCGCACCCTGCACCAGCTGGTTGATGCCGGAGTCGAGCAGCTCGCGGATGGAGTCGAGGTCGCTGGTCTGGCGCGAGATGATCCGGCCGGAGGTGTAGTTCTCGTGGAACTCCAGGCTCAGCTTCTGGGTGTGCAGGAAGACCCGCTTGCGCAGGTCGATCAGGATCGCCTGGCTCACCCGCGCGGAGAGCACGGTGTACCAGGCGACCAGGAGCGCGCCGACGAGTCCGGTGAGGATGTAGGCGCCGACCGTGACCGCCAGCGGGACCGCGTTCCCCGCGAGGACCGCGGGCAGGCCGTTGTCGATGCCCGCCGCGATCAGCGCCGGTCCCGCGACCTGGGCAGCGGTCGCGACGACGACCACGACCGCGGTGAGCACCAGCCGCAGCCGGAGCGGCCGCAGCAGGGAGCCGAGCAGCCGCAGCGAGCGCCGGCGCAGAGCCGCCGACTCCGCTCTGCTGAGGTCGTCGCGCTCCTCGGAGGAACCGAGCGTGCTCATGATCGCGTCTCCTGGTGGGTCGTCGTGGGGCGGGAGCCGATGCGCTGGGTCCCGGCGGGCCGGGTCAGCTCGTCCTCCTCGAGGCTCGAGATGACGAAGCGGTAGTGCGGGCTGCTCGCGAGCAGCTCGCTGTGGGTGCCGACCGCGGTGATGCGGCCCTCCTCCATCAGTGCCACGCGATCGGCGAGCGCCACCGTCGAGGGGCGGTGGGCGACGATGATCGCCGTGGTGTCGCCGAGCACGCGGCGCAGCCCCGCCTCGACGCGCGCCTCCGTGTCGACGTCGAGCGCCGAGAGCGGGTCGTCGAGGACGAGCACCGCCGGACGCGCGGCCACCGCGCGGGCGAGGGCCAGGCGCTGGCGCTGGCCGCCGGAGAGGCTCATCCCCTCCTCGCCCACCTTCGTGTCCAGGCCCTCGGGGAGGCGGTGGACGAAGTCGGCCTGCGCGATCTCGAGGGCCTCGAGCAGCTCCTCCTCGGTCCCGTCGGGTCGGCCGAGGAGGACGTTCTCGCGCACGCTGGTGGAGAAGAGCGTCGCGTCCTCGAACGCCATGCCGACGTGCGTGCGCAGCTCGTCGCGGCGGAGCCGGCGGATGTCGACGCCGTCGAGCTCGATGGCGCCGCCGGTCACGTCGTAGAGGCGCGGGAGCAGCGCGGTGAGCGTCGTCTTCCCGGACCCGGTGATGCCGACCAGTGCCATCGTCTCGCCCGGCTCGACCTCGAGGTCGACGCCGTCGAGGAGGTCGCGGTAGCGCTCGGGGGCGTCCTGGTAGCGGAAGTGGACGTCGCGGAAGCGGACCCGACCGCGCGGCTCGAGGATCGTCTCGGGGTCCTCCGGGTCGGTGATGGTGTTCCGGCTGTCCATCACCTCGAAGTAGCGGTCGACCGCCGTGCGGGTGTCGAAGGTCATCGAGAGGAGGAAGCCGATCGACTCCACCGGCCAGCGCAGCACGGTCGCGGTGGCGAAGAAGGCGAACAGCTCGCCGACGCTCAGCTGGCCGGCCGCGGCGAGCCAGACCCCGCCGAGCAGGCAGAGCGCGAACGCGATGTCCGGCACCAGCAGCAGGACGAACCAGATCCCGGCGATGGCGCGGGCCTTGTCGATCTCGGTGCCGCGGAGCTTCTCGGCCTGGCCGGCGAAGTTCTCCAGCGCGTGCTGGTGGCGGCCGAAGGCCTTGAGGACGCGGATGCCGTGCACCGACTGCTCGACGGTCGTGGCGAGGTCGCCCGCCTGGTCCTGGCTGCGGCGCGCGATGCTCGAGTAGCGCTTCTCGAACGCGAACCCGTAGATCCAGACCGGGATCGAGCACACGACGAAGAGCACGCCGAGGATCGGGTTCCAGTAGACGAGGACGCCGAAGCCGACGACGATCGTCAGCGCGTTGACCACGAGCAGGACGAAGCCGAAGGCTATCCAGCGGCGGATGAGGCTGAGGTCGCTCATCGCCCGCGACAGGAGCTGCCCGCTCTGCCAGCGGTCGTGGAACGAGACGGGGAGGTCCTGCAGGCGGCTGTAGAGGGCCGAGCGCATGCGCGCCTCGATCCGCGTGCTGGGGGTGAGGACCATCCGGCGGCGCAGCGCGATGGCACCGGCCTCGACGACGCCGAGCACGAGGATGACGGCGACCGGGCCGATCAGCGGCCCGAGGTCGCCGGAGTCGGCGGAGGCCGCCCCGTCCCCCAATGGCCCGTCGACGAGCTGCTGCAGGACGATCGGGATGACCAGCGACACCAGACTCGCCACGAGCGCGACCGCGATGCCGCCGACCAGCCGGGGCAGGGAGTCGCCGACGAAGGGGACGACACCCTCCTGATGGCCGCCTCCGCTCCCCGGAGCGCCGAGCTGCTGCGGAGTCTGGGCTACCGCGTCCTGTCCGTGGACATCTCGGAGTTCGAG
>NZ_PSVX01000091.1:0-10911 GCF_002932695.1 Rathayibacter sp. AY1D2
CGCCCGCCTGGAAGCGGCTCTCGGCGCCGAGCAGCTCGAAGAGACCGGCGATGTGCCGACGGCAGGTGCGCACGCTGAGGTCCAGCCGTGCCGCGAGCGCCTCGTCGGTGAGCCCGGCGGCGAGGCCCTGCAGGATCGACCGCTGCACCGCGGAGAGGGAGGGCTCCTCCTCGGCACCTGCCGCGTGCAGGGGCGCTGCGAACTCCCACGCCGCATCGAACACGCGCGCCAGGGTCGCCGCGAGCTCGGGGGAGCGGACGACCAGGGCGGCGCGGTCGTCCTCGTCGCGGGAGCGGGCGACGATCGCGAGGGAGCGGTCGAAGACCACCAGCCGGAAGGGCAGCGTCGGGAGGGTCCGGAACCGCGCGCCCAGCGGCTCGAGCTCCGCGACCGAGCGCCGGAGGGCCGCGTTGTCGCGGCGGCGGTCGTGGTACAGCGTCCGCCTCGCGATGCCGCGCCCGAGCAGCTCGCGGTCGACGGCGTCGCTCGCCTCGTGCCGCTCCACGCTGCTGGTGCCGGGAGCGGCGATCAGCACCTCCTCCGAGGCTCCGCGCTGCAGGTCGAGGAGCAGCCGGAGGACGGTCGCCGGGTCCTCGATCACCTCCACCTGCTCCGCGGCGGCGAGGGCACTGCGGGCGCTCCGGTAGGCGGGGACGAGGGCCATCAGCTCGCTGCGGCGGCGGGTGATCCCGGTCTGCAGCTCGAGGAGGCGCCGCTCGTCGTCGGCGATCAGCTCGGCCAGGGCGATGTCCGGTGCGGCCGTGGCGAGCGACTCCGCCCCCGCGTGCAGCGGAGCGAGCAGCCGGAGCCCGATCAGCTCGTCACGCGCCTCGCGGAGGCCGTCGACGGTGACGCCGAGCTCGTCCGACGCGCTCTCGAGAGACCAGTCTCCGCGCACGGACGCGTGCAGGTACAGCGCGATCGCGTTCTCGCTCAGCACCGGCGGCCCCCCGTTCTCCCGACCCTCCCGAGTGTAGGAGGCGCGCACTCAGCGCCGGCGCGCGAGAACCGCGACGACGGCGAGCTCACCGGCGAGGACCAGCGCTACCGCTCCGAACACGGCCGGGCCGACCAGCGCGGCGAGCGGAGTGAGACCGGCGTTCGCGAGGAGGGGGGCGAGGAGACCGATCACGACTCCGGTACGGCGGGCGGGGGGCTGCCGGCGGGCGACGGCGACGACGCTCAGCGAGGTCGCGGCGGCGGCGGCGAGCACGAGCAGGAGGACCGCCGCGGGGTGCGGCTCCCCGAGCAGGAGGAGCGCGGCCAGCGCGGCCCAGGCGAGGGCGCCTCCGGTGGCGACGGGGCCGAGGTGCGGGGTGGCGGCGGGTGCAGTGGCGGTCATGGTGCGTCCTCTCGTCGTGGTCCTCCGAGCCTCGCGGAGGCCCGTCGGCGGCACCAGATCAGCATCCGGGCACGGCAGCATCCGGACATGCGGAGGACCCCCGGCTCCGCGCGGGGCGGAGGGGCGGGGGCCCACGGGACGTCCGGGCAGGCTCCGGCCGTGGCAGCATCCGGTCAGCCGGCCTCGCGCAGCCTCCCGCCGGCGAGGTGGAGGCTGCGCTGCGCACGGCGCGACGGCAGAGTGGTGGGTGTCGTCGGCTCCTGCTCCCCGGGCGCCCGCTCTTCCCGGGGCGGTGCCCGCGGTCGTAGGCTCGCGCTCATCCGCAACGGGAGGGGCCGACGATGACCGCCACGAGAGAGACGTCCGCCCCGCCCGAGCTCAAGCGGGTGCTCGGCCCCAAGCTGCTGCTGCTGTTCGTGGTCGGCGACATCCTCGGGACCGGGATCTACGCCCTCACCGGGCAGGTCGCGGCCGAGGTGGGCGGGGCCGCGTGGCTCCCCTTCGTGATCGCGTTCGTCGTCGCCACGCTCACCGCCTGCTCCTACCTGGAGCTGGTGACGAAGTACCCGCAGGCGGCGGGCGCCGCGCTCTACGCGCACAAGGCGTTCGGGATCCACTTCGTCACGTTCCTCGTCTGCTTCACCGTGATGGCGAGCGGGATCACCTCGGCCTCCGCCGCATCGGGTGCCTTCGCGAGCAACTTCGCGATCGGGTTCGGCCTGGGGGACGGCGCGGGGACGCGGCTGAGCATCGCGCTGGTGTTCATGGTCTGCATCGCCCTGGTGAACCTGCGGGGCGTCGCCGAGAGCGTCGGGCTGAACGTGGTGCTCACCCTGATCGAGCTCTCGGGCCTGCTGCTGGTGATCTTCGTCTGCTTCTTCGCGGTGTTCGGCGGGCAGGCCGACTTCTCGCGGGTGGTCGCGTTCGAGGCGCCGGAGGACAAGTCGCTGCTGCTCGCGGTGAGCACCGCGACCTCGCTGGCGTTCTTCGCGATGGTCGGATTCGAGGACTCCGTGAACATGGCGGAGGAGACGAAGGAGCCCAGCCGCATCTTCCCGCGCGTGATGCTCACGGGTCTCGGCATCACCGCCGTGGTCTACGTGCTCGTGTCCACGCTCGCCGTCGCGATCGTCCCCGTGGGGGAGCTGGCCGGCAACGACACTCCGCTCGTCACGGTCGTCGAGGCCGCGGCGCCCGACTTCCCGATCTCGACGCTCCTGCCCTTCATCTCGCTCTTCGCCGTGGCCAACAGCGCGCTGATCAACATGATGATGGCCAGCCGCCTGCTCTACGGGATGAGCCGCCAGGGCGTGCTGCCGCCGTTCCTGCAGAACGTGCTGCGCGGACGGCGCACGCCGTGGGCCGCGATCCTCTTCACGACGGTGATCGCCCTGCTCCTCACCGCCTACGTGTCGCGCGACCCCTCCGACCCCATCGCGGTGCTGCTGGGCGGGACCACGTCGCTCCTCCTGCTGGCGGTCTTCGCCGTCGTCAACGTCTCCGTGCTGGTGCTGCGGCGGCAGCCGGTCGAGCACCGTCACTTCCGGACCCCCACCGTGCTGCCGGTGCTGGGCACGATCGCCTGCGTCTACCTGGTGCTGCCGATCACCTCGGGACGCGACACGGCCCAGTACGGGATCGCGGGGGTGCTGCTCGTGATCGGCGTCCTGCTCTGGGCGGCGACCTTCATCGACCGGCGGGTCCGCGGCTACGCGCGCACCGCGGCGATCGCTCCGGAGGAGCTCGACGCCGATCCCGCGGAGGACGCATCGGGAGCGCACAGCGACGGCATCGGCCGGTCATAGCCGATCCATAGGGAACTCCCGATACTGGAGTCATGAGCACCCCGGCCCCCTCGAAGCACCTCGCCCCCGCGCAGCGCACCCGCCTGAAGCGGGCCGACGGGACGTCGATCCGCGTCCTCGTCGTCGACGACGAGAGCACCCTCACCGACCTGCTCCAGATGGCTCTGCGCTACGAGGGCTGGGAGGTGCGCACCGCCGCCGAGGGCCGCGCCGCGATCACGATCACCCGCGAGTTCCGGCCCGACGTGATCGTGCTCGACGTGATGCTCCCCGACATCGACGGCCTCCAGGTCCTGCAGCGGGTCCGCGCGGACGGCAGCGAGACCCCGGTCCTCTTCCTCACCGCGAAGGACGCGCTCGACGACCGGATCGCCGGGCTCACCGCCGGCGGCGACGACTACGTCACCAAGCCCTTCTCCCTCGAGGAGCTGGTCGCCCGGATGCGCGGCCTCATCCGCCGCAGCACCCTGCTCGCCAACGACGCGGACGACCCCGAGGTCGTCGTGGGTGACCTGGTGCTGAACGAGGACAGCCACGAGGTCCGCCGGGGCGGCGACGAGATCGAGCTGACCGCCACCGAGTTCGAGCTGCTGCGCTTCCTGATGCGCAATCCGCGCCGCGTGCTCAGCAAGGCCCAGATCCTCGACCGGGTCTGGTCGTACGACTTCGGCGGCAAGTCGAGCGTGGTCGAGATCTACATCTCGTACCTGCGCAAGAAGATCGACGCCGGCCGCTCGCCGATGATCCACACCGTGCGCGGCGCCGGCTACCTCCTGAAGCCCGCCGACCAGTGAGCCGCACCGGCCGCCCGTCGCTCGGCGACTTCGCGACCCGCTCCGCCCTCCGCAGCTCCCGCCGCGGCCGGCGCGCGCCGTGGACTCTGCGGCGGCGGATGGTCGTCGCCGTGGTCGCGCTCGTCGCGGTGACGGCGGGCGTCGTGGGAGCGGTCAGCGTGCTCTCCGCCCGCTCGATCCTCTACGGCAGCACGGACGCGTCGCTCAGCCAGTCGGTCACGCGCCTCCAGGACTTCGACGGGCCGAGCCGCTTCGGCGGGTCGAGCGCGATCGAGCAGGCCACGACCTGCCCGAGCGGATCCTTCGGCGGCGGCCCGAGCCAGAACCTCAGCACCATCACCGCCGTCCAGGGCTCGGACGGCTCCTTCATCGGCGCCTACGTCGACGCCGACGGGGTCTGCCGGCAGTTCTCGGACCCGGCCGACTCGGTGCTCGCGGCGGCCGTCGCCGCAGGGGGCGAGGAGGCGACCATCGAGCTGCCCGGGAGCCTCGGGACCTACCGCGTCCGCGCGGCGGCGGTCGAGGGCTCCGTGGTCGTCGTCGGCGTCCCCCTGGGCGAGGTCGCCGAGACGCTCGCCTCCCTCACCTGGGTGGTCGTCGTGGTGGTGCTGCTGGCGATGCTGCTGGTCGCCCTCGTCGCCACCGCGATCATCCGCGTGGCCCTGCGGCCCCTGGAGCGGGTGGAGGCGACGGCGACCCGCGTGGCCGAGCTGCCGCTGGACCGCGGCGCCGTCGAGCTGGTCGAGCGGGTCCCGGAGGAGGACGCCGACACCCGCACCGAGGTCGGCCGGGTCGGCGCCGCCTTCAACCGCATGCTCGACCACGTCACCGGTGCGCTGGAATCGCGGCAGGCGAGCGAGGACAAGGTGCGGCAGTTCGTCGCCGACGCCTCGCACGAGCTGCGGACCCCCCTCGCGGCGATCCGCGGCTACGCGGAGCTGCCCCGGCGCGGCGGGACCGAGCTGCCGGAGTCGGCGGCCTACTCCCTCGATCGGATCGAGTCCGCCGCCACCCGGATGACCTCGCTGGTCGAGGACCTCCTCCTGCTCGCCCGCCTCGACGAGGGCCGCGACCTCGAGAAGGAGCCCGTCGACCTGACGCTGCTCGTGATCGAGGCGCTGTCGGACGCGCACGCCGCGGGCCCCGACCACGAGTGGGACCTCGAGCTCCCCGAGGAGCCGATCGAGATCCGCGGCGACGGCTTCCGGCTGCACCAGGTGGTCGCCAATCTGCTGCGGAACGCGACCGTGCACACGCCCCCCGGCACCCGGGTCGTGGCGGCGCTCGCCGAGGAGGTGTCGGAGGGGCGGCCGATCGCGGTCGTCACGGTCACCGATTCCGGCCCGGGCATCGCGCCGGAGCTGGTGCCGGTGCTGTTCGAGCGCTTCGCCCGCGGCGACTCCTCCCGAGCGCGCACGACCGGATCGACGGGGCTGGGCCTGGCGATCGTGGCGGCGGTCGTCGACGCCCACGGCGGGCGCGTCCTCGTCGCGTCCGAGCCGGGGCGCACGAGCTTCCGCGTCGAGCTGCCGGCGGGCTGAGGGCCGGGGCGGCGGTCTCCCGCCGCCCGCCCTACACCGAGACGCCCAGCCGGCGGCGCGCGTCGTCGAGGGTCCGCACCACGGCGACCACCTCGTCGAGCGGGTGCAGCGGCGACTCGGTGCGCCCCTCCGTCACGTACTGCGCGACGTGCAGCGCCTCCCAGGCTAGGCCCTCGCCGCCCTGGAGCGGCGTCTCGTCGATCCACGACCCGCTCTCGGAGCCGCGGGTGAGCGTCACGCCGCCCGGCGTCCAGAACGACGGGTGCACGTCGATCCGCCCCGCCCGCCCCGCGACGCTGGCCGCGTGGCGGGTGTCGGCCAGCACGGTCGAGGTGGCCACCGACTGCACCCCGTGCGCGTGGCTGCCGACGATCGTCGCGGTCGCGTCGACGCCGGTCGAGGTCATGCTGCCGGCGACGACGGTGCTCTGCGGGGTGCCCGCCACCATCGAGACGAAGGAGGAGGCGTAGACGCCGACGTCCAGCAGGCCGCCGCCCGCGAGCGCCGGGTCGAAGATCCGGCTGGAGGGGTCGAAGTCGAAGGCGGCGCCGAAGTCGGCCGAGACGACGGCGGGCGCGCCGACCGCCCCGTCGGCGAGCAGCTGCCGCACGACGTCCATGTGCGGCAGGTAGCGCATCCACATCGCCTCCATCGCGAACACTCCGGCGTCGCGCGCGGCGTGCACGATCATCTCGGCCTCGCCCGGGGTCGGCGCGAACGGCTTCTCGACCAGGATGTGCTTGCCCGCGGCGATGGCGAGCAGTGCCTGGCGGGCGTGTTCCGAGTGCGGGGAGGCGATGTAGACCACGTCGACCTCCGGATCCTCGACCACGGCCTCGTAGCCGGCCGAGGCCCGCTCGATCCCGAACCGGCTCGCGAACCGCTCCGCGCGCTCCAGCGAGCGGGAGCCCACCGAGACCACGCGCTGCCGGGTGTGCTTCTGCAGCGCCTCGACGAACGAGCCGGCGATCGAGCCGGGCGCGATCACCCCCCAGCGCAGGACGGGGGAGTCGAGGAGGGAGGGGAGTCGGGGCTCGGGGAGCGTCAGTGCCATGCGTCCACGCTAGGGCCCCGTGCCCGGCGGGGGCGAGGGGGTGCGCGGCGGTCCCCTAGGGTGTGACGGCACGCGCAGTCGCGGGCGGAGGAGGACGTCATGCCCGAGTGGTACACCCTGGGCGTCGTCGCCCTCGTGATCGTCGTGGTGGTCGTCGCGATCGTGCGCTTCCGGTTCAACCCGGTGCTGGCGCTGGCCGTGGGAGCCGCCGCGATCGGCCTGCTCACCGGGCTCGGCCCCGTCGACACCGTCTCCACGATGACCACCGGCTTCGGCGAGGTGATGATGGAGGCGGGCCTCCTGATCGGCTGGGGCGTGCTCATCGGCGCGATGCTCAACGAGATGGGCGCCGTCGTCCGGCTCGTCGAGGGCCTGCTGCGCGTCTTCGGCCGCCGCGGGATCCCCTACGCGCTGGGCCTCTCCTTCGCCACCTACCTGCAGACGATCTTCGTCGACGCGCTGATCGTGATCGCGGCCCCGCTCGCGCGCCGGATCGCGCCGCGGCTGGGGCGCGCGGGCACCGGCATCGTCGCCGTGACCTTCGCCGTCGGGCTCGAGACGGGCATCGTGATGATGGTGCCCGGCTTCGCCGCGGTCGCGCTCGCGGGGCTGCTCGGAGTGCCGCTGGGCGTGATGATGCTCGGCGGATTCGCGGTGGTGGCGCCGACGGTCGTGGTCACGATCCTGCTGATGTCGCTCGCGTTCCGCCTCGGCTTCTGGGACCCGGCGCGCGACGAGCAGCTGGTCGTGCGCGACGACACGACCGGGCTCGCGACGGTGGGAGCGTCGCCCGATGCGGACGGCGGACGGCTGCCGTCGTTCGGCGCGCGGGGGCGCGGCGGGGCGTCCTCGGGCGGAGCCGGAGCGGTGTCGGGCGGCTCGTCCGGCTCGTCCGTCGAGGACGCGGCGGGTCCCGCTGAGGCGCAGGACGCCCACGCCGCCCGCGAGCGCCCGCTCCTGCTCCTCTTCGCGCCCATGCTCCTCGCCCTCCTGCTCATCGCCGCGCAGGCGGTGCTCACCGTCTCCGGGATCGAGCTGCCGGTGCTGCAGTTCCTCGGGAACCCCGTCATCGCGCTCCTCCTCGCCGTGATCGGCACCGGAGTGGTCGGCCGGTCCACCGTGGGAACCGCGCGGATGGAGAAGGCGGTCGCCAAGGGCTTCCAGGACGGCGGGCAGATCTTCCTGCTCACCGGCGTCGGCGGGGCGCTCGCCGCGGTGATCGCGCAGGGCGACCTCGGCGAGATCCTGAAGGGCTACTTCTCGACCTCGGCGACCGCGCCGCTGCTGCTCGTCTGGGTGATGGCGGCCGTGCTGCACATCGCGGTCGGCTCGGTCACGCTCTCGGCGATCACGGCGGCCGGAGTCGTCGCGCCGGTCGCCGCGACACTCGGCCTCGACCCTCTGCTGATCGCGCTCGCCGCGGGCTCCGGCGCGCTGTTCTGCATCCACGTCACCTCGAACACCTTCTGGCTGCTGCAGAGCTTCCTCGGCCAGTCGGTCCGCGGCGCCCTCAAGTCCGTGACCGTCGGCGTCTCCCTCGCCTCCGTCCTCGCGCTCGGCGCCACGCTCGTCCTCTCCCTCTTCCTCTGACCGGGCCCTCCTTCCTCCTCTCGCCGGATGCCACTCGGGCACTCGAGTCGCCGGGCGAGGCGTACCGAGGAGGCATCTCGCGGAGGTGACCCGGCCGACACGTGACGGAAACATGGAGCCTCTATCTTCCTGAGAGGGTTCACATCCGATTCGGAGATCCAGACGCCGACGGGGGCCCGATCCGTTCCGTCACGCCTCGACAAGGGAAGAACTCCGCTTGAGATCTCGAACCGCCCTCGCCTCCGGATGCGCCGCGCTCGCGCTCGCCGCCGGCGGTCTCCTGGTCGCCCCGCCGGCGACCGCCACGACCGCAGCACCCGCCGACTACACCCGCGTGGACATCGTGCGTCCGCCGTCCGCTCCGATCGCGGTGCCGACCAGCTACCCGCAGCAGACCCCGCTGACCGAGGTGCCCGTCGACCCGACCGACGCCTCGCTCCTGCGCGGAGTCACCCCCTACGACGCCATCGCGCCGCAGCTGAACGCGCTCGCCGCCCGCTCCGACCGGGTCTCGACCCAGGTGGTCGGGAAGTCCGGCCTCGGCCGCGAGATCTACCTGGTCACCGTCACCGCCCCCGAGACCGAGGCCGAGACGGCGCAGCAGGCCGAGTGGCGCGACCGGCTCAAGTACGAGCCCGCCGCCGCGGCCGCCGACGCCGAGCTGATGGACGGCTACAAGGTGCCGGTCTGGTTCAACGGCAACATCCACGGCAACGAGTGGGAGGGCAGCGACGCGATCCTCGAGTACATCGAGGGCGTCGCCACCGCCGAGGACGCGGAGACCGAGGCGCTGCTCGAGGGCAACCGCCTCTACTTCACCGTCACCAACAACCCCGACGGCCGCGCCCTCGGCCAGCGCGCCGTCGCCGCGGGCTACGACCCGAACCGCGACATGATCACCGGAGCCACCAGCGAGGCGGCCGTGATCCGCGACCTCTCGAGCGTGCTCCAGCCCACGTACTTCATCGACATCCACGGCTACACCGGGATCCTCCAGGTCGAGCCCTGCGGCCCGCCGCACGGCGAGAACTACGAGTACGACCTCTTCCTCCCGCACGCCTACGCGACCGCGCTCGAGATCGAGCGCCGCGTCGTCGAGGCCGACGTGCCCGGCAACACCTACCTCGCCGAGGACGGCAGCGCCACCACGGACAACACCGGGAAGATCCTCATCCCCTACCGCGACATCCGCGCGGGCTGGGACGACTGGCCTCCCATCTTCGCCCCGCAGTACGTCGCCTTCCAGGGCGCGATCACCAACACGGTGGAGCTTCCGCTCGGCCGCACGGCCAACAGCACTCCGGAGGAGATCGCCCAGGGCCAGGCCAACGCGGACATCGACGTCGAGGTCGCCGGGATCGTCATGGACGCCTCCGTCGACTACATCGAGGCCAACCGCGACGCGCTCCTGAGCAACCAGGTCGCCATCTTCGAGCGCGGCGTCACCGGCGCCCCCGCCGTCGAGATCCCCGCCGACGTCTCCGCGGCCGACCTGCCCGCGGGCGTGCCGACCGAGTGGACCGAGATCTGGGACGAGACCGACGTCTACACGACCGAGTACCCGCGCGCCTACGTCATCCCCGTCGACGGCACACAGCGCTCCGTCTCGGACGCCGAGACACTCGTCGCGCAGCTGCTCGCCCACGGAGTCGAGGTGTCGCGGACCACGGCCGCCACGAGCGTCGGAGGAGTCTCCTACCCCGCGGGCACCTACCTGGTCGACATGCACCAGTCGGTCCGCGGCCTCGCCAACGTCCTCCTCGCCGACGGCAGCGACATCTCGAGCCGCGTGCCCGAGATGTACGACGTCTCGGCCTGGAGCCTCTCGCTCCTCTGGGGCGCCGACGTGCAGGCGATCGGCTCCACCACCGACGCCCTCCCGGCCGTCGGCCTGGAGCCGGTGACCGCCGTGGCTCCGGTCGGCTCCGTCCCGGCAGGCGCCGACTACCTCGCCTTCGAGCCGCGCGGCGTCCTGGAGTACCAGGCCGTCAACGCGCTGCTGGCCGACGGCGTCGCCCTCGAGCAGTTCGAGGACGGCACGATCGCCCTCCGTGCAGACGCCGCCGGGCTCGCGGCCGCCGAGGGAGCCGCCGCCGCCTTCGGCGTCGACTTCACGGCGACCACCGCCGACCGCGTGCGCGCCGAGGACGGGAAGGCGCTCGACGCCCTCCGCGTCGCCTACTCCGGCACGAACGAGGACCGCGACGCGCTGGCCAAGCTCGGCTTCGCCGACGCGGTCGCCGTCGACGCGGCCGCGCTCACCGCGGGCACCGCGACCCTCGAGGGCGCAGACGTGCTCTACGTGGGACGCGCCCTCTCCTTCACCGCGGAGCAGGCCGTGGGCCGCATCGTGGTCGAGGAGTTCCTCGCGGCGGGCGGCGACGTCGTCGGCCGCGGTGGCGCTGGAGCGGCCTTCGTGTCCGACTTCGGCCTGGCCGAGCTGACCGCGCAGACCGGCACCAGCGGCTCCAACGGCATCGTCTCGGTCGAGACGCCCGCCGGCGGAGTCCTGGGCGACTACCCGCAGGACACCGCGTTCGTCTCGCCGGCACTGTGGTTCGCCGGTTTCGACGAGTCGGTCGCGGTCGAGCAGAGCTACTCGGAGAACGGCACGTTCGTCGCCGGGCACTGGGTCGACTCCGAGGGTCAGTCCCGGAGCGACGCGGCCGGGCAGGCCTCGGCCGTCTCGTTCTCGACGGAGTCGGGCACCGAGGGCTTCCTCTTCGGCACCTCGCCGGTGTTCCGCAACCACCCGGTCGGAGCGTTCAGCGACGTCGCCCGGGCG
>NZ_PSVX01000092.1:0-10757 GCF_002932695.1 Rathayibacter sp. AY1D2
CGTCCCTCAGGACGCGCTCCTCTCGCTCGACCCGCTGCGCCCGATCGGCCGCGAGATCGGCGACGTGCTCCGCCTCCACGGCCGCCTCCCCGCGGCCGATCGGGCGCAGCGGGTCGAGCGAGAGGAGCGCGTCCTGAGGGACGAAGCCGACGGATCCGCCGCGCAGCCGCCGCAGCTCCCGCTCGCCCGCTCCGACCACCTCGGTCCCGCCGACGCGGACGCTCCCGGTCACGGCGCCTCCGCTCAGCCCCAGCAGCGCTCGCGCGGTGACGCTCTTGCCCGACCCGGACTCGCCGACGATCGCGACGCACTCCCCCGGCTCCACGCGGAACGAGACCCCGTGCACCACCTCGACTCCGTCGAAGGCGACCCGGAGCCCCTCGACGACGACCGCGCTCACCGCGCACCCCGCAGACGCCCGCCGAGGACCGTCGTCGCGATCGTGGTCAGCACGATCGCCAGCCCCGGGAACACGGTCAGCCACCACGCGCTCGCGAGGTAGGTGCGGCCCGCCGAGAGCATCGCGCCCCACTCCGGCGCGGGCGGCTCGGCGCCCAGGCCCAGGTAGCTGAGGGCCGAGGCCCAGACGATCGCCTGGCCGACGCCGAGGGTCGCCAGCACGGCGAGCGGCCCGAAGGTGTTGGGGAGGACGTGCCGGACGAGGATGCGGACGGGTCCGTGCCCCCGCACGCGCGCCGCCTCGACGTAGCCGGAGTCGCGGATGCCGAGCAGCTGCGTGCGCAGGATGCGGGCGTACCCCGGCGCGGTCGAGAGGCCGACCGCGATGGTGGCGGGGACGACTCCGGGACCCGTGACCACGATCACGAGCAGCGCGAGCAGGAGCGCGGGGAAGGCGAAGAGCACCTCGAGTACGCGGCCGATCACGCCGTCGACGACGCGGCCGCCGAACGCCGCGACCACCCCGAGCACCGCGCCGAGGACGAGGCCGATCGCGGTGGCGCTGGCGCCGATCAGGAGGGATGCGCCGGCCCCCGCGATGAGGCGGCTGAGGACGTCGCGACCGGACTCGTCGGTGCCGAGCAGGTGCGCGGCACCCGGTGGGGTGAAGGCGTCGCGCGGGGCGACGGCGAGCGGATCGGAGGGGGCGAGCAGCCCGGGCACGACGGCGGCGAGCAGGAGCAGCACCACGAAGACCGCGGCCAGCACCTCGCCGGCGCGGAAGCGGGAGGGACCCCGGCGGAGCGGGCGGGCGGCGCGCAGCTCGAGCTCGCTCACGCGACCGCCTCCCGCCGCGCCAGCCGCGGGTCGATCACACGGGTCAGCAGATCGGTGGCGAGGGTCACGACGATGTACGCCAGCGCCGTGACCAGCACGACACCCGTCACCACCGGCACGTCACGGACCGTCACCGCCGCGAGCAGAGTCCGGCCGAGCCCCGGCCTCGCGAAGATCGTCTCGACCACCACGGCCCCGCCGATCAGGTAGCCGAACGCCCAGCCCGAGAGCGAGACCCCCGGCAGCACCGCGTGGCGCAGGGCGTGGCGGGCGCGGACGCCGAGCTCGCCCTCGCCGCGCGCCCGAGCGGCGAGCACGAACGGCGACTCCAGCGCGTCGAGGAGGGAGCGGCGCATCACCTGGCCGAGGAAGCCCGCCAGCGGGATCGCGAGGGTCAGCGTCGGCAGCACCAGCCCGGCGGGCGACCCGGTGCTCACGGGGGGCAGCCAGCGCAGCGCGGTCGCGAAGACGGCGATCAGCACGGTCGCCAGCCAGAAGTGCGGGAGCGCGGCCGCCGTGAGCTCGAGGCCGGACCCGATCGCGGCGGCGAGCCGTCCGCCCCGGGTCGACCAGAGGGCGGTCGTGAGCGCGAAGATCCATGCGGCGGTGAGCGCGAGCACGGCGAGCAGGAGGGTGCCGGGCAGCTGCTCGCCGAGGATCTGCGCGACGGGAGTGCGCAGGGAGTAGGAGGTGCCGAGGTCGCCGCGCGCGAGCCTGCCGAGCTGCACCAGGTACTGCACGAGGAGCGGCTGGTCGAGGCCGTACTGCTCCCGCACCGCGGCGAGCGCCTCCGGCGACGCCTGCGAGCCCGGACCGCCGAGGATCGCCTGCGCCGGATCGCCGGGGACGAGGCGGATGAGGACGAAGACGGCGGTCGCGACGGCCCACAGCACCACGAGGGCGCCGCCGAGGCGGAGGAGCACGCGACGGATCATGCGGGCGGGCGTCCTCTCTGGTCGGGGCGGTGGAGGGGGGCGTCGTCGAGGTCCGCTCCCTCCGGAGCACGGGGTCTCGATGCGCGACCGTCGGCGGCTACTCGACCAGCATGGAGGACGGATCCCTGCTGATCGAGCGGCCCGCGGAGCGGGCGCATCGAGATCCGCCTATCCCGATCGCGGGGTCTCGATGCGCCGCCGCGGCGGCTACTCGACCGGCACGCGTACGCTCATCGATCGGTGCAGGCGGCTCGCCGGGGCCGGGTCAGACCCAGGCGTCGGCGAACCAGGGGGTCGACACGGTGTCGAGGGCGACGAGGCCCTGGACAGCCGACCGGTGCAGGTAGTGGTTCTGCTGGTCGTAGAGCGGCAGGATCCAGTAGCCCTCGAGGACGATCCGCTGGGCCTGCTCGTACAGGTCGGCGCGGGCGTCCTCGTCGGTCGTGGCGCTCGCCTGCTCGAGCAGCGAGTCGAGCGCGGGGTCGGCGATCTGCGCGTGGTTGGCGAAGTAGCCGCTCGGCGCGGGGGTGATGCCCGAGGAGGAGTAGAGGATCCGCAGCACGTCGGGTCCGACCTTCGTGTACGGGGCGCTCACCAGCTCGTACTCGTTCGACGCGAGCGCGGTGTACCAGCTCGACAGGTCGAGCAGGCTGATCCGCACGTCGAAGCCGAGGGTCTTCGCCGAGGCCTGGATCTGCTCGAACAGCGACTGCTCGGCCGGGATCGACTGGTTGGTGCTGACGGGGAAGCGCAGCGTCAGCGGCGTGCCGTCCTTCTCGCGGACGCCGTCGCCGTCCGAGTCCACCCAGCCGGCCTTCTCGAGCAGATCCTCGGCGGCGGCCGTCTCGGAGTCGGACCCGGCGTCCTCGAAGAGCGACGGGTCGGAGTACGCGGTCGCCTCGCGGCTGGACAGCGGGGAGTAGGAGCGCTCGGCGGTGCCGAAGAAGAGGGAGTCGATCGCGTCGTTCACGCCGACGCCGCGGACGAAGGCCTCGCGAACGGACTCGTCGTCGAACGGCGCCTGCCCGGAGTTGAGCTCGAGGCGGTTGACCGAGCCGGGCCGGGGCGCGTCGAGCTCGACGAGGTCGGTGGCTCCGGTCGCGGCCTTCAGAGTGTCGGGCTGGGCGTTGTCGAGCACGTCGACCTCGCCCGACTGCAGCGCCGCGTAGCGGGTGGCGGAGTCGGGGATGAAGCGCCAGGTGATGCTCGCCAGGTGCGCGGGGCCCTCGTGGCCGTCCCCGGTCGGGCCGGTCGACGCGTCGTAGGCCTCGTTGCGGGTGAGGGTCACGTGGTCCTGCTTGACCCACTCCGAGACGGTGAAGGGGCCGGTGCCGACGGGCGCCTCGCAGTTGGCCGCCTCGCCGCGGGCGATGCCGGCGGGCGACTCGATCGCGGTCCACGGCTGCGCGAGCGACTCGAGCAGCGCACTGTCCGGCGCGGTCAGGGTGAAGCGGGCGACGGTCGGCGAGACCGCGGTGACGGAGGCGACCTTCGCCACGGCGAGGTAGCCGGTGGAGGACTTGGTCGCCGGGTCCTGCAGGTGCGCGATGTTCGCGGCGACCGCCTCCGCGTCGAGGGCGGTGCCGTCGGTGAAGGTCGCGCCCTCGCGCAGGGTGAAGTCGTAGCTGAGCGCGTCGTCCGAGACGGTCCACGACTCGGCCAGCCACGGCGTGATGGTGCCGTCGGCGTCGCGCGAGACGAGCGACTCGAGCACCTGCGTCGCGAGGAGCGCCTGCGGGTAGTTGCCGCCGACGTGCGGGTCGAGGCAGGTGGGCTCGGCGTCGCCGGACGCGTAGGTCAGCGTCCCGCCGTCGACGGGGGTGCTGGAGGCGTCCGGCGTCTCGGCGGTGCAGCCGCTGAGCAGGAGCGCGGCGGCCGCGACGGCGGCGGGGAGGGCGAGGAGGCGGGAGCGCAGCGGCATGACGTCTTTCGTGGAGGGGTCGGGGGTGCACGCGTTTCTTGGACGCGACCCAGGAAACGCTAGCAGGGCGCGGAGGCGGCGGACGGGGATCGCTCGGATCCGTGGAGGAGCGCCCGCATCCCGCGCTGGGGAGGGACGAACCGCGCTGTCAGAGGCCCCTGATGCGCCGGGCGGTCGAGAAGGGCCTCCGCTCTCCTACTGTCGACGCATGACCTCCGCCGTGCTCGCCCTCCTGTTCGGCTCCGCCGTCGCCCTCGTGGGCCTCGTGCCCTGGGCCGCCCTGCAGTACCGGCGCCGCGGCGTCCTCGGGATCGGCAACGCGGTGCTGGCCTTCGCCGCCGTGGTCTACGCGCTCGCCCTCGTCACCTACACGCTCCTCCCCCTGCCCGACGAGGCGACGGTCGCCGCCGCCTGCCGCACCGGATCGGGTCCGCAGCTGCGCCTGTTCGCCTTCGTCGGCGACATCGCGAAGGAGGGTGGGATCGACGGGCCCCGCGCGCTGCTGACGAACCCCGCGTCCGCGCAGGTGCTCCTGAACGTGGTCTTCTTCGTCCCCCTCGGGATGCTCGTCCGCCACCTCGCTCTGCGCGGGCGCCTCGTCGCCGGGATGATCGGCGGCACCGCCGTCGGCTTCGCCGTCTCGCTCCTCATCGAGGTCACGCAGCTCACGGGCGACTGGTTCCTCTACCCGTGCGCCTACCGGCTCTTCGACGTCGACGACCTGCTGGCCAACACGGCCGGCGCCCTGCTCGGCACCCTCCTCTCCCCTGTGCTCCTCCTCTTCACCCGCCGGACCGAGGGCGCGGTGCCGGAGCTGGCCCGCCCGGTCACGATCCGCCGCCGCGCGTTCGGCATGTTCTGCGACGTGCTCGCGCTGAGCCTCATCACGGGCGCGCTCGTCTCGATCACCGGGGTCGGCCTCGTGCTCGCGGGGGTGGACACGCGCTCGAGCCCCGGGGACGTGGTTCTCGGAGCCCTGCCGTTCGTCGCTCCGCTGCTCCAGCTGGTGATCGTGCTGCGGTCCGGGCGGACCCTCGGCGAGACGGTGGTGCGCCTGCGTCCCGAGCCGCGACCGCTCCTCTGGCAGCGGCTCGTGCGCTGGGCGGCGGGATCGGGCGGCTGGTCGACCCTGCTCGCCGTCGAGGGCGGGTTCTGGTCGCTGCTCGCCTTCGTCCTCGCGGCGGCCGCGATGATCGGCCTGGTCGCGACACGGGGCCGCAGGGGGACGGCGAACGCGCTGGCTCGCCTCGACGTCGGGGACGAGCGGGCGGAGGCGCCGTCCGCCGTCCAAAAGACGGACTGAGAGGAGCCTGCCGGACGCCTTAGTCGACCGGTGGTCAGACCGACGCGCGGAGCCCCTCGACCAGGTCGTGCTGCGCTTCGCGGCCGGCCCGCGTGGGCACGAGCGGGTACACGTGGACCTGCCCGACGGCCTCGTGGAGCTCGAGCGGGACGCCGGCAGCCGCCGCCCGCTCGGCCAGCACGTGGGCGTCCGGATTGAGGACGTCCCGCGTGCCGGTGAAGACGGTGAGGGGGCCGAGGCCCGCCAGGTCGCCGAACAGCGGGCTGACCACGGGATCGAGCAGGTCGAGGGCGCCGCGCCAGCCCTCGGCGAGGACGCGACCGCCCGGGGTGCCGAGCCAGGGATCGGTCGGCTGCACCTCGGGGATCCGCGGGTTGCTCCAGGAGAGGTCGAGCGCGGGCGAGACGAGGGTGGTGCGCGGCAGGACCACCCCGTCGTCGCGCAGGGCGAGAGCGGTCGAGAGGGCGATCTGGCCGCCCGCCGAGTCGCCGGCGAGGCAGGTCGCCCCGTGCCGCTCCAGACTCCGCAGCACCAGGGCGCGGACGCCGTCGCGCGCCTCGAGCGCCGTGCCGAAGGGCACGAGCGGGTAGATCGGGAGGGTCACCGCGACGGAGGCCTCGTCGGCGATGCGGGCGGCGAGCCACCAGTGCTGGGGCGCGATCTCGTTCACCCAGCCGCCGCCGTGGACGTAGACGACGCCGCCGCGGATCACCCGCGGGCGGATCGTGTAGACCGGCCAGGAGCCGACCTGCTCCACGCCGACGCGCACGCCGGGCCGGAGGCGGGGCGGCGGTCCGAAGGAGGCGGGACGGAGCGCGCGCTCCCGGATGCGGCGACGGGCTCCCTCCGCGCTGACGAAGGTGCGGTTCGCGCGGGCGAGCCGGAGCGCGAGCGGGACGAGGGCATCGGGGACGACGAGCGGCATCGCCCGAGCATCGCGCACCCCGGTGCGCAGCGGCTGGGCGGCGACGGACTGCGCGGCTGCGGACGCTGCGGCGACGGACTCGGCAGCCACCGACGCGGCAGCCACGGACTCCGCCGCCGATCCGCGGAGGTCGGAATATCCGGCGCGGGCTCCGCGGACGGAGCGTCGGCACCCGCGGACGCAGCGTCGGAGACCACGGACGACGCCCGGGCACCCCGCGCACAGCACGACGGCCCGGCCCGTGGAGGGAGCCGGGCCGGGGCCCCCGGTCAGCGTGGTGCCTGCACGCCCGCGGAGGGCGGGTCGGCAGCGACCTCGCTGTCGCCGTGCGCTGCGGGTCAGCGTCGCGCGGCGGAGCGGCCGGCGAAGCGGGTGTAGACGAGCAGGACGATGATCGCTCCGATGATCGAGCCGATGATGCCGGCGGGCTGGAAGAAGCCGTCCATCGGGTCGTGCTGGAAGATCAGGAAGCCGAGGAAGCCGCCGACGAACGAGCCGACTATGCCGAGCACGATGGTCATGCCGATGCTGATGCTCTGCTTCCCGGGGACGATGAGGCGGGCCAGCGCTCCTGCGATGAGTCCGACGACGATGAGGCTGATAATGAGACCGAGCATGGCGGTCGTCCTTCCGTTGTGCGGGCGGGGGCCCGCTGATCGGTTCCGCGGTTGCGGGACCGGAGGCTACGCAACCACCCCGGAGGAGGCGGCGGTACACCCCTGGGGGTGTGCTCGCCCCGACGAGCCGTGCGGTAGCGTCCGACCATGACCCGCCGCGCGCCCCTCACCGTCGCGCTCGTCGACGACTACGACGTCGTCCTCACGGGCCTCGCGCACATGTTCGACCACTACCGCGATCGGGTGGTCGTCGCCGAGATCGACGCGAACGCCTCCCTCTCCGATCGGATCGACGTCGTCCTCTACGACTCGTTCGCCCAGCCGGAGTCGGACCACCACGAGATCGCGGAGCTGGTGCGCAACGAGCGGGCCGAGCACGTGGTCGTCTACACCTGGAACTTCGCGCCGACGCTCATCGCGGACGCCCTCGAGCAGGGCGTCCACGGCTACCTCTCCAAGACCCTGCCGGCGCGGGAGCTGGTGGCCGCGCTCGAGCGGGTGGCGGCGGGCGAGGTCGTCGTCAGCGATCCTCCGCGGCGGGCGGGCAGCGCACCGGGCCTCGACTGGCCGGGCCGCCACGAGGGCATCACCGACCGGGAGTCGGAGATCCTCGCGCTCATCACGCAGGGCAAGAGCAACGCCGACGTCGCCGCGCTCACCTACCTCAGCCCCAACACGGTGAAGTCCTACATCCGCAGCGTCTACGGCAAGATCGGCGCGACCAGCCGCACGCAGGCCGTCCTCTGGGGCGTCGACCACGGCTTCACCCCCGACCACCACCGCATCGACCACTGGCTCGGCGGCCCCTGACCCGCGCCCGCGGGACGCCGCTCCGGTACGCGACCCGCCGACGAACGCGCACCCGGGAGGCGTCTCGCGGGAGGGGGCGGGGGCGCACGCACCGCTACGGTGTGGCCATGCCCCTCGACCGCGCGCCGACCATCCGCGACGTCGCGGTGCGGGCCGGAGTGTCGTACCAGACGGTCTCGCGGGTGCTCAACGACAGCCCCCAGCTGCGGCCGCGCACCCGGGAGCGCGTGCTCGCCGCGATCGAGGACCTCGGCTTCCGCCCCAGCGCCGCCGCCCGCGCCCTGGCGACGAGCCGCTCCGGCCTGATCGGGATCCTCGCCGCCGAGAGCCACAGCTTCTACGGCACCGCCACCGCGATGGCCGCGATCGAGCAGGCGGCGCGCGACGCGGGCTACCGGGTCCCGGTCGTGAACGCGGCGCCGGACGCGGAGTCGCTGGCCGACGGCCTCGCCCACCTGCAGCGGGAGTCGGTGGAGGCGATCGTGGTCCTCGCCCCGCAGGAGCGCGCGCTGGAGGCGATCGAGAGCCTCGCGATCGGCGTCCCCTCGGTGACGCTCGGCGCGACGGACCGCGGCGCCGACTCCCTGCTCCTCGTCGACCAGGCGGCCGGAGCGCGACTGGCGACCGAGCACCTCGTCGGCCTCGGCCACACCCGCATCGCGCACCTCGCCGGTCCGCAGCACTGGGTGGAGGCGCAGGCGCGGCTCGAGGGCTTCGGCGCCGGGATGAGCGCGGCCGGCCTCGACCCCGTCGCCGTCGTGGAGGGCGACTGGAGCGCCGAGTCCGGCTACCGCGCCGGCCTCCGCCTCCTCGACTCCTCGCCCCGGCCGACCGCGGTGTTCGCCGGCAACGACCAGATGGCCCTCGGACTCCTGCACGCCTGCACCGAGCGGGGACTGCGCGTGCCCGAGGACCTCAGCGTCGTCGGCTTCGACGACGTCCCCGAGGCGGCGCACTACCAGCCGCCGCTGACCACCATCCGCCAGGACTTCGCGGAGGTCGGCCGCCGCACGATCGGGGTCGTGCTCGCGGAGCTGCGCGGCGAGGAGCCCGCCGTCGACCGCCCGGTGCCGCCGGTGCTGGTGGAGCGGGCGTCGACGGCTCAGGCCTGAGCAGCACCGGCCCCCGCCTCACCCCGCGTGCGGCAGCAGCACCTCCACGCGCCCCTCGCGCACCCGAGTCTGGAACCGCGGCTGCGGCGAGGTGGCCGGCCCCCGCAGCACCTCGCCGGTCTCGAGCGAGAAGGCGCTGCCGTGCCACGGGCAGGCGACGCACGCCTCCCCCGAGCCGTCCGCCGAGACCTCGCCCTCGTCGAGCGGGCCGGAGAGGTGGCTGCAGACGTTCGAGAGCACGTCGATCCGCTCGCCCCGCCGGAAGGCGAGCAGGGGGAGGCCCGCGACCCCCCTCCTCACCGGCGTGCGCTCCGGCAGGTCCGCCAGGGCGCCGAGCTCCTGCCAGCCCGAGGGGAAGCGGTGCGGCACGTCCTCCGCGTGGTTCGCCCCCGCCGCCTGCCGGTAGCTGAGGTGGCCGCCCAGGTAGCCGCCGCCCGAGACGACGGCGAGCCCGAGCATCCCGAGCACCTTCCCGCTCGTGGTGCGCCCGCGGCGGCGCTGCACCCACGACGCGGCGTAGAGGCCCGTCGCGACCACGTTGGCCGCCGAGTGCACCAGCCCGACGCGGGTCTGCTGCTCGTGCAGCTCCGACCAGTCGGTGAAGCCGGAGGCGGCGGTCGGCAGGACGCTGATCACGCCGACGCCGACGAGGGTCCGCGCCGCCCGCTGGTTCCCCGGCAGCAGGTCGAGCACCGCCGCCGACACCCAGGCGCCGGTGGGCACGAGGACGAGCAGCGGATGGACGGGGTGTCCGACCGGGACGCCGTGCAGCACGTCCCGCACCGGCTGCGGCCGGACCACCGCGTTCACGGCCCGCTTCACCCGGCCGACGGGCGGATCGAGGGCGGCGGCGTTCTCGAGGCGGGTGACGAGTCTGACGAGTCTGATCTCACGCATGCCTCATGCGACCAAGCGGGCGGCCCCGGCGGAAGGGGCTTGCGGCGGAGGAGGAGCAGTCGGACCCCGTCGGGCGGCCCCTCGCTTGCCGACCCCGAGCCGTTTCGCCTACGCTGACCCGGGGCTTTGTGAACGGTCACATCGCCCGAGCGAGGAGCATGATGGACCAGCGCAGGCCCACCCCCGCCGACGTGATCACGAGCGGCGCCACCGCCCTCGGCATCGAGCTCGGCTCCACCCGGATCAAGGCGTGCCTGGTCGACGCGGCCGACCCGTCCGTGGTCCTCGCGGTCGGCAGCCACGAGTGGGAGAACCAGTTCGTCGACCGCCGCTGGACCTACTCCCTCGACGCCGTCCACGCGGGGCTCCAGGCCGCCTACGCGGACCTCGTCGCCGACGCCTCCTCGCGCCACGGCGTGCAGCTCTCCTCCGTCGGGGCGCTCGGCATCTCGGCGATGATGCACGGCTACCTCCCCTTCGATGCGGACGGCGGGCTGCTCGTCCCCTTCCGCACCTGGCGCAACACCAGCACCGGGCCCGCGTCGGCCGAGCTCACCGAGCTGTTCGGCGCCAACATCCCCCTGCGCTGGTCGCTCGCGCACCTGCACCAGGCGGTCCTCGACTCCGAGCCGCACGTCGAGCGGATCGACTTCCTCACCACCCTCGCCGGCTACGTGCACTGGCGCCTCACCGGCGAGAAGGTCCTCGGAGTCGGCGACGCCTCCGGCATGGTCCCGACCGACCCGGCGACCCGCGACTACGACCAGCGCGTCGTCGACCTCTACGACGAGCGCGCGGCCGGCGCCGTGAAGCCGCTGCGCGAGCTGCTGCCCGCCGTGCTCCCCGCGGGCGCCGACGCCGGCTCGCTCACCGCCGAGGGCGCGCTCCTGCTCGACCCCACCGGCTCCCTCCGGCCCGGCGCCCCCGCCTGCCCGCGAGGTGGTTGTAGGCGAGCAGTCCGCCCGCGTCCGCCTCGCCCTCGAGCGCCTCGGCGAAGAGGG
>NZ_PSVX01000093.1:0-10511 GCF_002932695.1 Rathayibacter sp. AY1D2
TTCGAGCTGGCGGACGTCCTCCTGGCGCAGAAGGAGCGCGCCTCGCGCGGCGAGATCCAGGCGGTCGGCATCACCGGCAAACCGTTCATCCTCGCCGCGCGAGGCGCGCTCCTTCTGCGCCAGGAGGACGTCCGCCAGCTCGAAGAGCGACGCCGGCCCGAAGGTGTTGGGGCGGGTGTGGTCGCGGTCGTTGTCGAGCGTGATCAGGGCGAGCGTGCGGCCGCTGGGCAGCGGCACGTCGCGGACGTAGGAGTGGGTGACGACCTCGCCCTCGGCGAGGTCCACGAGGTTCTCGAATCCGTCGAGCATGGGTCAGCGTCCCTTCCGTCGTCCGCGCTTGCCGTCGTAGTGCGGGTTCTCCCAGATCACCGTGCCGCCCTGGCCGAGGCCGACGCAGAGGGCCGTCACTCCGAAGCGCACCTCGGGGTGCGACTCGAACTGCCGGGCCAGCTGGATCATCAGCCGGACCCCGGAGGAGGCGAGCGGGTGGCCGATCGCGATCGCTCCGCCGTACTCGTTGACGCGCGGGTCGTCGTCGTCGAGGCCGAAGTGGTCGAGGAAGGAGAGCACCTGCACGGCGAACGCCTCGTTGAGCTCGAAGAGCCCGATGTCCTCGATGCCCAGGCCCGCCTTGCGGAGCGCCTTCTCGGTCGAGGGGACCGGGCCGATGCCCATGATCTCGGGCTCGACGCCGGCGTACGCGAAGCTCACCATCCGCATCTTCGCGGACAGGCCCAGCTCCTGTGCGGCCTCGGCGCTGGCCAGGAGCGACACCGTCGCTCCGTCGTTGAGCCCGGAGGAGTTGCCCGCGGTCACCCGGCCGTGGGGGCGGAACGGGGTCCGCAGGCCCGCGAGGCCCTCGAGGGTCGTCTCGGGGCGCGGTGCCTCATCGGCGGTCGCGAGGCCCCAGCCCGCGGCGCTGCGCGTGGCGACGGGGACGAGGTCCGGCTGGATGCTGCCGGCGGCGTACGCGGCGGCGAGCTTCTGCTGGCTCCGCAGGGCGTAGTGGTCGGCGCGCTCCTTCGTCAGGTGCGGGAAGCGGTCGTGGATCCGCTCCGCCGTGCGGCCCATGTTGAGCGCGTCCTCGCCGACGAGGCGCTCGGAGAGGAAGCGCGGGTTGGGGTCGGCGCCGAAGCCCATCGGGTGCCGGCCCATGTGCTCCACGCCACCGGCGAGGACCACGTCGTAGGCGCCGAACGCGATGCCGCCCGCGGTCGCGGTGACCGAGGTCATCGCTCCGGCGCACATGCGGTCGATGGCGAAGCCGGGCACCGACTTCGGCAGCCCTGCGAGCAACGCCGCCGTGCGGCCGAGGGTCAGGCCCTGGTCGCCCTGCTGGGTGGTGGCGGCGATCGCCACCTCGTCCACCCGCTCCTTCGGCAGCGCGCCGTTGCGCTCCAGCAGACCGATCATCGCCTTGACGACGAGGTCGTCGGCTCGGGTCTGCCAGTACATGCCCTTCTCGCCGGCACGGCCGAACGGAGTACGGACTCCGTCGACGAACACGACTTCGGATCTCTCGGCCACAATGCCTCCCAGGAACTCACGGTCGCCGTCGATCGTAGGAACCGGCACCGCGCAGCCGGAATCCTTTGCCGCTTCCTACGAAGGGGTTTCGGTGCCCTCGGCCGGCGCTTGGGCCGCTTCGACAAACGCGGTGGCGATCGAGCCCGACGTGGCCTCGACCTGCCAGGCGCGGGCGCCGGCGCGGGTGAGCTCCGCGGCGACCGACTCCGCGGTCAGCGGCTCGGGCGGGTTCCAGGCCACCCGGCGCAGCAGCTCCGGCGTGAGCAGGTTCTCGACCGGGAGCGAGAGCAGCTCCGCGATCTCGGTGACCACGGCGCGTCCCGCCTTCAGGCGCGCGTCGGCGGCCGGGTTGCGATCGCCCCACGCGCGGGGAGGGGGGAGCGTGTCGGCGGCCGGGCGGGTCGGGCTCGGCAGGTCCTCGGTCGTCGTCCCGCGCTCGATCGCGGCCCACCAGCGCTCGACCTCGCCGCGGCTGGCGCGGCCGGTGAAGTCGCGGCGGCCCGAGAGCTGGCCGATGCTGGTCGGGATGTTGCGGGCGACCGCGATGATCGAGGAGTCGGGGATCAGGCGGCCGGGAGCGATGTCGCGCTCGCGGGCGAACGCGTCCCGGGCCAGCCAGAGCTCGCGCGCCACGGCGAGGGGGCGCGGGCCGCGGAGCGAGTGCATGCCGGAGAGGCGGCGCCACGGGTCCGGCGGGACCGCCTTCGGAGCGCGCGCGAGCGTCGCCTCGAACTCCTCGCGGGCGATGCGCGTCTTCCGCGCGGCGATGAGCATCTCCTCCATGCGGTCGCGGAGGTCGACGAGGAGCTCCACGTCCTTCGCGGCGTAGACGAGCCAGCTCTGGGGGAGGGGGCGGGTCGACCAGTCGGCGGCCGAGTGCTCCTTGGCCAGGTGGATGCCGAGGAGGTCCTCGACGACGGCGCCGAGGCCCACCTTGGGCAGTCCGAGGAGTCGGGCGGCGAGCTCGGTGTCGAAGATCCGCACCGGGTCCAGGCCCACCTCGCGCAGGCAGGCGAGATCCTGGCTGGCGGCGTGGAGGACCCACTCCTCCTGGCCGATGACCGCCTGCAGGGCGTCCATCCGGCCGATGGCGGGGGGATCGAAGAGGAACGCGCCGGCGCCGCGCCGGTAGACCTGGATCAGGTACGCGCGCTGCGAGTAGGTGAAGCCGGAGGCGCGCTCGGCGTCGACGGCGACGGGGCCCTCGCCGGCGGCGAGGGCGTCGACCGCGGCGAGGAACTCGTCGGGCGTGGAGAGGACACGGTAATCAGTCACGGTTGTTCCGTCGGAAGGCGAGCGGGGTCACACCGTCGCTCGATACGGGCGGGAGACCCGCGAGCATGCACAACAGCTCCCCCCACCCTTCCACGTGAGCGGCGAGCTGCGCATCATCCGGGCTCCAGGAGGCGCGGATCTCGATCTGCGCACCGTCCCCCTGAGCGGCCAGCTCGCCGAAACCGGTGGAGAGCACCTTGGTGGCCGTGCCGGACGCGGCGGAATAGGAGGCGCCCCGCGCCCCGAGGGCGTCGATGAGCCAGGACCAGGCGACCTCGGCGAGGAACGGATCGGTGCCGATCTCGACCTCGAGCGGGGCCTGGGCGAAGCAGACGACACGGAAGGGGCCGCCCCACTGCTCGGGCTCCTCGGGGTCGTAGAGCAGGATGAAGCGCCCCGTGCCCAGCTCGGAGTCGCGTCCGTGCGCGTGCGGCGCGACGTCGCCCGACAGGGCGAGGGCCCAGGGCGCGAGACCCGACGGCGAGGCGATCTCGGACACGGTGAGCTCGGCGCGCGTGGCAGCGGCGCGGATCGACTCCGTCGCGACCCGGAACTCCTCGGGGAGCTGGGACGACGCTGGGAATTCGGGCACGGTCGCAGACTAGGGTTCCGACGCGCCCGGGACGCGGAGGCACGCCGGGTGGGCGGCTCTCAGCGCGTGCGGCTCCAGCGGGCGTAGACGGCCCCGGAATCGTCCGCGGCCAGGAGCGTCAGGGCGTAGGCGTCGTCGACGACGGCCGTGCCCGTCGCGACCGGGAGGCCCGGGAGGACCACGCGCGGCGAGGTGGTGAGGCACAGCTCGTCGACCCGGCCCGAGGCGAGGAACTGGCCCGAGAGCGAGGCGCCGCCCTCGCAGACGACGCGGTGCAGGCCGAGCCCGGCGAGAGCCTCCAGGAGCTCGTCGACGCCGATCCGCTCCGAGGAGGACGTGACCGGGACGACCTCGACGCCGGCGGGGAGCCCCTCCACCGCGCCGCGCGACTCCGGCACCAGCAGCAGGACCCGGGAGCCCTCCTGCAGCTCCAGGCGGTGCCCGGCGAGATCGCCCGAGGCGGAGACGACGGCGAGCGGGACCCGCCGGGGGACGCGGTAGCCCTCGGCGCGGACGCTCGCGGCTCCGACGAGGACGACGTCGGCCTGCTCGCGGACGACTCCGAGGATCGTGCGGTCGACGCGGTTGGTCAGCGTCTCGCTGGTGCCGTCGGAGCCGGTGCTGGAGCCGGTGACGCTCGCGATCATGTTCAGGCGCACGCGCACCGCCTCGTCGGGACGCCAGGCGTCCGCGACCGCCGCTCGCGCGCCCTCCTCGCCGATCACGATCTGCGGACCGGCGGGGACGAGCGGCCGGAGGATCATGCGGCCAGGTGCGCGCGGACCTGCCGCTTGGTACGGCCGAGCAGCGCGGTCATGCCGCGCAGGCGCAACGGCGAGACCGCCTCCGAGAGGCCGATGGTCTGCGGGAAGTCGTCGGGAACGGCGAGCACCTGCTCGGGGGTGAGCCCGGCCAGGCCCTGCGCCAGGATCGACGCGAAGCCGCGCGTCGTGGGCGCCTCGCGGGGAGCCGTGGCGTGCAGGTGCACGATCCCGCCCTCGACGTCGACGACGATGAAGACGGGCGCCTGGCACTCCTCCACGCGCTCGAAGAGGTCCGGGTGGTCGCGGTAGCGCTCGGGCAGGTCGGGGAGCTCGTTCGAGAACTCGAGCAGGAGCTGCAGGCGCTCCGGCTTCTCGAGGGCGAGGAACTCCTCGCGGATATCGCGCAGAGCGTCGGGGAGCGTGGTGTCGGTCATCCGGTCCAGTGTCTCATCGGGGGAGGGGCGGCGGGCGGTCGCGGCGGAGGCCGGGAGCCCGGATCCGGCCCGTCGACGGGCGGATCGGCGCTCCCGGCCTCCGTCGTGACGCGTCAGCGGGCCGCGGGGGCCTCGCCGGGCTCGGCGCCCTGCACGATCGGGACGCGGACGGCGCTGCCCCACTCGGTCCAGGAGCCGTCGTAGTTGCGGACGCCCTCGAAGCCGAGGAGGTGGGTCAGCACGAACCAGGTGTGGGCGGAGCGCTCGCCGATCCGGCAGTAGGCGATGACGGAGTCGCCGTCCTTCAGCCCCGCGCCCTCGCGGTAGATGCCGTTCAGCTCGTCGAGGGGGCGGAAGGTGCCGTCCTCGGCGGCGGCCCTGCCCCAGGGCACGTTCTGCGCGCTGGGGATGTGACCGGCGCGCAGGGCGCCCTCCTCCGGGTAGGCCGGCGCCGTGGTGCGCTGCCCGGTGAACTCCTCCGGGGAGCGGACGTCGATCAGCGGGTTGCCGAAGTGCGCGAGGACGTCGTCCTTGAAGGCGCGGATCTCGGCGTCGCTGCGCTCGACGACGGGGTACTCGGCGGGCTCCGGGGAGGAGGCGTCCGTGGTCGTCGGGCGGCCCTCCGCGAGCCACTTGTCGCGACCGCCGTCGAGCAGACGGACGTCCTCGTGGCCGAAGAGGGTGAAGACCCAGAGCGCGTAGGCGGCCCACCAGTTGTTCTTGTCGCCGTAGACGACGACGGTGGTGTCGCGGGCGATGCCCTTGCCGCCGACGAGCGCGGCGAACGCGGCACCGTGGATGTAGTCGCGCTGCACCGGGTCGTTGAGGTCGGTGTGCCAGTCGATCTTGACGGAGCCGGGGATGTGGCCGGTCTCGTAGAGCAGGACGTCCTCGTCGGACTCGACGACGACGAGACCGGGAGTGCCGAGGCGCTGCTCGAGCCAGTCGGCGCTGACGAGCCGTTCGGGGTGCGCGTAGGAGGCGAACTTCGGCGACGGATCGGTTTCGACGGACAAGGAGGACCTCCAGGATGGTGCGCGGAGCGCGGGCGTGATTCCACGGCGGGCTACGCTGGAGCCCGCCCTTCAGCGACAGTACGCGTCCGCGGACGACGCCGCACGGAGGGCGCCGTAAGAGTTCGACACAGAACCGCGGCGGCTCCGTGCCCGGTGCGGCCGCCGCCACTGAGCGCACTGACCCCCGCCGTGCGCAGGATGCGAGACGCGAGTGAGCCCCGACGACGTCCGATCGACGAGCAGCCTGACCGCCCGCTCGCCCCAGATCAGCGGGCACGAGATCGCGTCGACGCTGGTGCCCCCGCGCCAGTTCGAGGGCGCCACCTTCGAGAGCTACCGTCCCGACCCGGAGTACCCCTCGCAGGCCGACGCGGTGGAGGCTCTCCGCGCGTTCGCCGCCGGCGGCGGATCCAAGGGAGGCGGAGGCGGCTTCCTGGGCTTCGGCCGGAAGAAGGCCCCCGCGGTCAAGCCGGGCGTGTACCTCGACGGCGGCTTCGGCGTCGGCAAGACCCACCTGCTCGCGGCGATCTGGCACGCGGTGCCGGGCCGCACCTACTTCGGGACGTTCATCGAGTACACCGCGCTCGTCGGCGCGCTCGGCTACGCGGCGACCGTCTCGCTCCTCAAGGGCTCGGCGCTGCTGTGCATCGACGAGTTCGAGCTGGACGACCCGGGCGACACGATGCTGATGACGCGGCTCCTCGGCGAGCTGGTCGCCTCCGGGACCCGCATCGCCGCGACCTCGAACACCCCGCCCAACGCGCTGGGCGAGGGGCGCTTCGCCGCAGCGGACTTCCTCCGCGAGATCCAGTCGATGGCCGCCCACTTCGAGACGATGCGGATCGACGGCACCGACTACCGGCGCCGCGACATCGAGGGCCACGCCGTGGTGCGCACCGACGAGGAGATCGACGCTCTCGTCGCGGCCGCCCCCGCCGGCTCCGTCGTCACCGACGACCCGTTCGCGGAGGCCGTGGACCACCTGGGCACCGTGCACCCCTCCCGCTACATCAAGGTGATCGACGGCGTCGACACCATCTTGCTCCGGGGCGTCACCGCTCTGACCGACCAGACCGACGCCCTGCGCCTCGTGGCCTTCATCGACCGGGTCTACGACGCGCAGATCCCGGTCCTCGCCTCCGGGACGCCCCTCGACGAGGTCTTCGGCGGCGACATGCTGAGCGGCGGCTACCGCAAGAAGTACCTGCGCTCGATGTCGCGGCTCATCGCGCTCACCTCGATGGCGCCCCGCTCCTAGGGGCGGATCCGCTCTCCTCCCGGCGTTCCCGGGCTCGTCGTCGTGCCGTCCGCCAGCGCGCCGTAACGCGCTTTTTACACAGGGGCCTCGGCCGTAACCTCCGCGAAACGCGGTGCCTCACGGGACGAAACCTCGCGCCACCAGACTGTCGGCTACCCGAGGTGACCCGACACCCGCGTGTCTCCAGGCCGTGCTCCGACGCAGCGTCCTCGCTCCGGGCTTTTCTCTGCACACTCACGAGAGGTTCAACAATGGATCAAGGCAATACCGCGTTCCTGCTCATCGCAGCCGCGCTGGTCCTGCTCATGACCCCCGGGCTCGCCTTCTTCTACGGCGGCCTGGTGCGTGCGAAGAGCGTCATCAGCATGATGATGCTCAGCTTCGGAGCCATGGGCCTCATCGGGGTCCTCTGGGTCCTGTACGGCTACGCGATCGCGTTCGGCAACGGCCCGTCCGGCCCCGCAGGGACCGACACCTTCGTCGGCATCGACGGCGTCCTCGGCATCGACACCGCCCAGATCGGCCTGCAGGGCATCTACAACGACGCGCTCGGCGAGCAGACGTCGGCCTTCCCGACGCTGGCCTTCGCCGCGTTCCAGGCGACGTTCGCGATCATCACCGTCGCGCTCATCTCCGGCGCCATCGCGGACCGCGCGAAGTTCGGCGCCTGGATGGTCTTCGCCGGCGTCTGGGCCACCGTCGTCTACTTCCCGGTCGCCTCGTGGGTCTTCAACTTCACCCTCGGCGACGACGCCACCGTCGTCGACGGCGGCTGGATCGCCTACGGCGTCGGCGCGATCGACTTCGCGGGCGGCACCGCCGTCCACATCAACGCCGGAGCGGCGGCCCTCGCCCTCGCCCTGGTGCTCGGCAAGCGCGTCAACTTCACCAAGGGCGCGCACCAGCCGCACAACCCGCCGTTCGTGCTCCTGGGCGCCGGACTGCTGTGGTTCGGCTGGTTCGGCTTCAACGCCGGCTCCGAGCTCGCCGCCGACGGCATCGCGGCCGTCGCCTTCCTGAACACCATCGCCGCTCCGGCCGCCGCGATCCTCGGCTGGCTCGTCGTCGAGAAGATCAAGGACGGCAAGCCCACCTCGATCGGCGCCGCCTCGGGCGCGGTCGCGGGCCTCGTCGCGATCACCCCGGCCTGCGCCAGCCTGTCGCCGTTCTGGGCGATCGTCCTGGGCGTCATCACCGGAGCCGTCTGCGCCCTGGCGATCGACCTCAAGTACCGCCTCGGCTACGACGACTCGCTCGACGTGGTCGGCGTGCACCTGGTCGGCGGCCTCATCGGAACGCTCTACATCGGCTTCTTCGGCACCGGCGTGGGCCTGTTCCTCACCGGCGACGCGAGCCAGCTCGGCAAGCAGGCCCTCGCGGCCTTCACCGTCCTCGCCTACTCCTTCGTCATGACGCTCCTCATCGGCTGGATCATCCAGAAGACGATGGGCTTCCGCGTGAAGAACGAGGACGAGATCGCCGGCATCGACACGGCCATCCACGGAGAGGCGGGCTACGTCCTGGCGGACTGACCCCCTAATCCGCAGCACCCGACGGGGTGCCGGCTCTCCGGAGCCGGCACCCCGTCGGCGCGTCCGGGCCGGGCGACCGCCGGGCGCGCCCCCGCGGGCGGGCGGCTGAGAATCCGGGCTAGGGTTCCGGGGTGCCCTCCTCGCGCTCGGTCGTGTCCCTGCTCCTCCGACTCCTCGGCCGCGCGGTCGCCCCGCGGCCGGACGCCGGGCCCCGCCCGCAGCGCCCGTACCTGAGCACGACGGCGCCGACCCCGGGCGCGAGCGGAGTGGGCCGCACCGTCGAGGTCGACCCGTCGCGGCTCCGCGGGGTCCGCCTGGGCTACGCGCCCACGCCCGACGGCGACCCGGACCCGGGCGAGGTCGTCTGGACCTGGGTGCCGTACGAGGAGGACGACGGCCGCGGCAAGGACCGCCCGGTGCTCGTGCTCGCGGTCGAGAAGTCGGGGACGGTGCTCGCCGTGCGGCTGAGCTCGAAGGAGCACTCCGACTACCTGGCCGTCGGGACCGGCGGCTGGGACCCGGACGGGCGCCCCAGCTGGGTCGACCCGGAGCGCGTGTTCCGCGTGCACCCCGCCGGGATGCGTCGCGAAGGAGCAGCTCTGGAGCGTGCTCGGTACGACGCCGTCGCCCGGGTGCTCTCGGCGCGATACGGCTGGCACTGAGCGCTCGACGCCGTCGAGCGGCCACGAGTGGTCGCCGCTGAGCGCCTCACGGGAGATCCCTGCCCGTCGAACGAGGGCCGTGCTCCTCGGAGGAGGCGTCAGACCGGGTCGATCGGCACGAAGCCCGCGTACTTCGCGGCGCGGCCGTCCCCGGAGGACGTGCCGGTGAGCCTGCGCTGCACCCACGGCGCGACGTGCTGCCGGTAGTACTGCACGGTTCCGCCGCGCCGGAGTGCGGCCTCGGGAGCGTCGGGCAGCGCGGCGGGCGGCGTGAGCCCGAGCGCCCGCAGGACCCGGTCGGCCACCCGCCGGTGCCCCCGCGGGCCGAGGTGCAGGCGGTCCTCCGACCACAGCTCCGGATCGGCGAAAGCGGGGTCGTGCCAGTTGTCGGCGACGACCACGTCGGTCCGATGGCTCGTCCGACGCAGGACGGCGTCGGTCAGCGCGTCCCCGCGGCGGCGGATGAGCGAGCCGAGCGGGAGCCGCGGCGACGGGTCGGCGCCGGCCAGGGCGATCAGCACGACGCCCTGCTCGTCGCAGCGCTCGAGGACGCGGAGGTAGGCGTCGGCGATCCGCTCGATGTCGGCCCGCGGGCGCAGCATGTCGTTGCCGCCGCCGTTGAAGGAGAGGTGGGTCGGACCCAGGGCGAGCGCGGGCTCGAGCTGCTCGGCGAGGATCGGCGCGATGAGCCGGCCCCGGATCGCGAGGTTGGCGTACTCGATCCGCTCACCCGTGGCCGCCGCCCATCCCGCGGCCGCCAGATCGGCCCAGCCGCGCGGGGTGCCGTCCGGCCGCTCGTCGCCGACGCCCTCGGTGAAGGAATCGCCGATCGCGACGTAGCGGACGGCCGTCATCGGCGGGTTCCGGAGGTGCGCATCGTGGCACTGTACCGCTCCGCGGCCGGGCTCAGGCGCGGCGCCTCAGCGGGGTGACAGGTGCCGAGCGGACGCTGCTGGGGCGGTCCGGCGTCGCGGCGCCCGGCGCTGCGGCGAGCAGCTCCTCCTCGGGCCGGGTGCCGGGCCGGTGCTCGCGCTCGGGACGCGGGGCGGCCCGGAACCAGGCGGCCAGCGCGGAGGACCGGCGGTGCCTCCGGTGGTCGCGGTCCAGCTCGGCGGTGCCCCGGTAGCCGGAGCCCCGGGCGATGCGGTCGAGGCCGCCGAGAGCGACGGGGGTGCTCGCCATCAGGACGGCGGCCAGCTCGAGTCGGCGGAGGGCGAGGTGCTCGTCGAGGCCGAGCCCGTAGCAGCGGCGGAACCGCAGCCGCAGCAGCAGGGCGGGCATCCGCAGCTCGGCGGCGAGGTGGTGGACGTTGAAGCGCCGATCGAGGTAGCGCTCGTTGACGAGGGCGGCCGCCGCGATGGCGACGACGTCGAGCGGCCACGAGTGGTCGCCGCTGAGCGCCTCACGGGAGATCCCTGCCCGTCGAACGAGGGCCGTGCTCCTCGGAGGAG
>NZ_PSVX01000094.1:0-10409 GCF_002932695.1 Rathayibacter sp. AY1D2
CTCACCGCGTCTCGTGTCAGCTCTGCAGCTCGACCCCCCAGTTCGTCCTCTGGACGTCGGCGTCGAGCCCGCGCAGCTCGCGCGCCACGGCGTCGGCCTGCTCGCGCAGCTCCCGCACCGGCAGCGCGGGCAGGCGGCGCAGCTCGCTCCGGAGCTGGCGGTAGCCGCGCTCGCCGGCGGCCGCGTCGGCCGCGCGGGTCAGGAGGCTGTGCCGGGCGCGCAGGGCCTCGCGCCGGGCGAGCGCCGCGGTCAGCACCTCTCCGGTGGGAGTGGTGGCCGTCGCGTTGGTGAGGTTGATCGCCGTGACCAGCCGCTCGAGCTCGCCCAGTGCGCGCGTGCAATCGGCGAGCAGCTCGGCCGGGTCCTCGGTCGGCTCCTCCCCCTCCTGGTAGGAGGCGTTCGCGACGATCCGCGACTGGAGGGCCTCGATCCGCTTCTGCAGGTCGGCCCGCTCGAGGAGTGCTTCGGCGAGAGTCATGCGACCAGGCAAGCACACATCGACGCGACCCGCGCCCCTAGGCTGCGACCGTGCCGCTGCAGAACCATCCCGGAGACGTCGAGTTCCCCGTCCGACCCCGGCTGCGCTACGCGCGGGCGGCCGATGCGCACCGGCGCGGTCAGGGCGCCGGACGCCGCGCGCTCCTGGTGACCGCCTTCGCGGCTCCGGTGGGCCTGGTCGGCTTCGCGTGGGGGCTCGCGCTCGGCGGCGGCGAGAGCGTCGTCGCGTTCACGGCGTTCGCGTTCGCTCTGGCCTTCGGGCTGCTCGCCGCCACGGTCGGCTTCCAGCAGTGGGATGCGCGCGCGCCGCGCCGCGAGCAGCTCGCCTACCTCGGCGCGGCCGGCTCGCCGACCCCGTCCCTCCGCCAGCAGCAGCTGCTCGCGCTCGACGCGGTCAGCGACTTCTCGTTCGCCGGCTGGAACTCCTCCCTCGCGTTCCAGCCCTCGTGGGCCGAACTCCCGGAGGAGCTGCGGCGCCGCTACGCCGACGGAGCGAAGGGGGCGCCCTGGCAGCAGCTGCCGCTGCATCCGCTCGTCGAGCACCGGGTCGCGCTCGACCGCGACTTCCGCATCGCCTCGGCCGACGACGTCGAGCTGCTGGTCGCCGACGTGCTCACCCGCGGGCCGCTCTCGATCCGCTTCGCCGAGGTCTCGGCCTCCGCCGACGCCGAGCGGATGCGCTCCCGGGTCGCCGCGCTCACCGGCGGCAGCGAGTTCCACCTCCTCGAGCTCGCCCAGGCGGTCGACGGGCGTCCGCCGCTGCTCCTGCTCGCGGGCGACGCCGAGCGCACGATCGGCGCGATCCGCTACGCCTACGTCGCCGGCTACCTCCCGGCGGCGCGGGCCTGGGAGCTGCTGGCTGCGGTCGGCGACCGCGTCTTCGAGCGCTACTCCGGCTGGGACGCCTACTGGGCCGACGCGGCCCTCGCCATCGCCTTCCGCACCGACTCGCTCGGCGCCGTGCAGCACCACCACCGTCTGCGCGCGGAGCTCGCGGCCTCGGGGTGGCCGGCGGCGGCGGTGCCGTACCCGGGCTGAGCGCGGGGCGGCTGCGGAGACGGTGCCTCCGAGCCGGAGCGTCCGGACCGGAGGCGCGCAAACGAGGTGACCTCCGTCGCCGACCGTGCCCACCGACCCTGCGAGAGCTGCGGCCCCGGCGTCAGCCCAGCTTCGAGGCGGGCACCGTCTCGAGGTGGAGCAGGTCGCGGCGCAGGCGCTGCGAGCGGACGTAGCTGCTCAGCACGTGCTCGGGCGAGGGCGGGGAGTCGCTCCCGCCGAGGAGGGCGCGCGCGGTCGTGAGGCGTGCGCGGCGGATCTCGTCGAACACAGTGGTGCCGTTCCGCGCGAAGGTGCGCTGCAGCGTCCGCTTCGGGACGCCGAGGCGCTCGCAGATCTCCTGGACCGAGAGGCGGGGGTCGGTGGACATCGCGGCGATCAGGGCGAGGGCGCGCGTGTAGACGTCCTCGCTGCTCTCGCGCGGCAGCGAGGTCGCCAGCACAGCGCCCGCCAGCTGCTCGACGGCGGCCCGCACCAGGGGGAAGGCGGGGGAGTCGGCGTCGAGGGTGGAGCCGAAGGTCGCGTTGACGGTCGAGAGCAGGATGCCGCGGCTGGCCGCGTCGGCCTCGGTGACGACGGCTCCGCGGTCGGCCGAGTCGACCAGGCCCAGCAGCGGGCGGTCGAGGGCGATCTCGGTGCGGGCGCTCGGGGTGTCGGTCACGATCGTGAACGGGGAGTCGCAGTGGAGGAAGGCGATGTCGCCCGGCGCGACGCGGACCTCGAGCGCCGCCGGATCGTCCGGCTGGATCACGAGCGCGCCCTCGAGCGGGATGATCAGGCGGACGCCCGGGCCGGCGGCGGAGGTGCGGTGCAGGCGGGCCGGCGAGTGCCAGATCCGGAGCGCGTCGACGCCGTCGCTGCAGAGGGTGTCGGCCACGATGCGGAACGCGCCGTTCGCGCGGACGTCGACGCCGCTCTGGGCCAGCCACGCGGCCGCCGCGGTGTCCCGGCGGGACACCCCGCGATCGACGATCGGTCGGCTGCCTTCTGCGATTCCCCTCACGGCGGAGTCCTTTCCTCTGGCGCGTCCTCCGTACGACGCGATCCCTCTACCCTGGCCGATCCGGGCCGGTGGTGAGAAGTCTTCATGCGATCGCATCGTCGCTCATCTCCACCGCAAGGTGTCGGATCCCGCCATCGGGGGACGGAACCGGACCTCCGGTGTGCGCCTCGGATCGACGTGGATCTCGAGCGCGGCGACGTCGGTGAAGGGCCGGTCGTCGCTCGTGCGGCCCCGCAGCACGATGGAGTGGCGGAGCGTCCGGGGCGCCCTCAGCGGCGCGATCGTGTAGTGCGCGACGGCCACGAATCCCGCTCCCGGGGTGACCCGCTCGGGCCGGCCGACCACGGTGACCGGGGCCTCGTCGTAGTCGAGCTCGACGCCCGAGCCGTCGGTGAAGGAGCCGCAGAACAGGGCGAGGTCGTGCAGGGCGGAGGTGCCGGAGTTGTGGAACTGCATCCAGAAGGTGATCACGGCGACGGAGCCGCGGGCGGGCGCGAGCCGCACCGCGCTGCCGTCGAGGACGAGGTGCGGGGGCGCATCGAGCGTCGGAGCTCCGAGCATCAGCCGCGCCGCCTGACGCCCGCCGCCGGTGCGGCCACCGGTTCCGCTGCGCGTCCCGCCAGCTGCAGGAGGCCGCACGCGGCGACCACTCCGACGAGGGCGGCCGCCCAGCTCAGGTCCTGCTGGTCGAACTCCCGGAGGTGCTCCGGGACGCCCGTGAATCCGAGGATCCCCTGGGCCGCGGCGACGGTGGCGAAGGCGAGCAGCGCGGCCGTGGCGGCGACCGCGGCCGGGGCGGGCGGGTCGCCCTCCGAGTCCTGGGCGAAGCGGCGGACGGCGTGCGCGAGGGCGAGTGCGCAGAGGGCTGCGGCGACGAGGGCGGCCGCGGTGTAGGCCGGGCCGGCGGCCAGCAGGAGGAGGGCGCCGACGACGACCCGCAGGCAGGCCGGGAGGACGCCGGGAGCGCTGCATCCGCGCGCGCCCGGGCCTCCGCCGAGGGCCGCGGCGCGGGCGCGGGACTCCTCGAGGCGCCTCCGGACGCCATGAGGACCAGCGGCGCGGAGCAGGGCGGTCGCGCCCGAGGCGAGCAGCGCGACGCCGACGAGCAGGGGGAAGACGAGGGCGGCGGCGGGCAGGGCGGGGGCGGCGTCGGCAGGGGTCATCGGGTCTCCTTCGGGGCGGGGACGGGGCGCGGCACCTCGATGATCCGTCCTCGCGGAGCGCCTCGGGACGCCGGGCGCGAACGCTCACGAGGCAGGCGCGCCAGAACGTCAGAACGCGCCAGTGGACCGTGCCGCCGAGCTGTGCCAACGGCACCGCGGAACGTGCCACGCGCCTCCGAGTGCCCGCTGCGCCCCGTTTGGTGACGGCCTACGCTCACCGGATGGACGAGGTGCGGGACGCGTACGGCGCGCGGGCGGAGGAGTACGCGGCGCTGCTCGGATCGGTCGACGCGGGGCCCGCGGCCGACCGCGAGCTGATCGGGTCGTGGGCCGACGGGCTGGAGGGCACGGTCGCCGACGTGGGCTGCGGGCCCGGGCACTGGACGGAGTTCCTCCAGCGCCGCGGAGCCGCCGCGATCGGCGTCGATCCGGTGCCTGAGTTCGTCGCTCTGGCGCGGGCGCGGTTCCCGGACGTCCCGTTCCGGCTCGGCTCGGCGCTCGAGCTCGACGTCGACGGCCTCGGGGGCGTTCTCGCGTGGTACTCGCTCATCCACCTGCCGCCGGCGGAGCTGCCCGGCGCGGTCGCGGCGCTCGCCGCGCACCTCCGACCGGGCGGAAGCCTGCTGATCGGCTTCTTCGAAGGGCCGCGCTCGGAGGCGTTCGCGCACGCCGTCGCACCGGCGTGGTTCCATCCGCTCGCCGAGATGCGCGCGCTCGCCGAGCAGGCCGGCCTCGAGGTGACCCACTCCCTCCGCCGCAGCGCCCCCGGCGTCCGCGACCACGGCGAGCTGATCGCTGTACTCCCGCGCTGACGCCGAGCTGATCGCCGGCCTCTGATCCGGACGCCGCTGACACCGCGCTGGTTCCGCGCTGACGGCACTCGCTCCCGCTGGTCACCGGCGGCCGACGTCCCGGCCCACCGCATCCCGCCGAGACACCACTGCCTCGCCGAGACGCCGCCGTCTCGGCGGTGCTTCGGCGGTGTCCCGGCGGACGAGGGCCGCCGCGCCTAGAGGCGGTCGGCGCGCCACTCCGTGGGGATCTCCTCGCCGCGGCGGAACGCCTCCTCCTCGCGCTCGCGCAGCTCGACGCGGCGGATCTTGCCCGAGATCGTCTTGGGCAGGGGGTGGAACTCGAGGCGCCGCACCCGCTCGAAGGAGGAGAGCAGCTCCCGGGTGTGGGCGAAGATCGCGCTCGCCGTCTCGGCGGTCGGCTCCCAGCCCTCGGCGAGAGTGACGTACGCCTTCACCACGCTGTGGCGCACCTCGTCCGGAGCCGGCACCACCGCGGACTCGGCGACGGCGGGGTGCTGCAGCAGCACGCTCTCGACCTCGAACGGCGAGATCTTGAAGTCGGAGGACTTGAAGATGTCGTCGGTGCGGCCGACGAAGGTGATCGTGCCGTCGACCGCGCGGACCGCCACGTCGCCGGTGTGGAAGTAGCCGTCCGCGCGGGCGCGCTCGGTGCGGTCCTCGTCGCCGAGGTAGCCGGACATCAGGTTGACGGGCTCGACGGAGAGGTCGAGGCAGATCTCACCGGTGGAGGCGGGCTCGCCGGTCAGTGGATCGACGAGGGCGATGGCGACGCCGGGCAGCGCGCGGCCCATCGCTCCGGGGACCACGGGGGCGCCGGGCGGGTTCGCGATGATCGCGGTGGTCTCGGTCTGGCCGTAGCCGTCGCGGATGGTGAGTCCCCACTCCCGCTCGACGGTCGCGATGACCTCGGGGTTGAGCGGCTCGCCCGCCGAGAGGATCTCTGTCAGCGCGCGCGGCTTCGCTCCCAGCGCCGACTGGATCAGCATCCGCCACACGGTCGGCGGCGCGCAGAACGTGGTGACCTCGGCCCGGTCGAGCTGCTGGTGCAGAGCGGTGGGGGAGAAGCGGCTGTAGTTGTAGACGAACACCGTCGCCTCGGCGTTCCACGGCGCGAAGAAGCAGCTCCACGCGTGCTTGCCCCAGCCCGGCGAGCTGATCGCCATGTGCACGTCGCCCGGCTGGACGCCGAGCCAGTACATCGTGCTGAGGTGCCCCACGGGGTACGACTCGTGCGTGTGCACGACCATCTTGGGCTTCGAGGTGGTGCCGGAGGTGAAGTAGATCAGGCACGGATCGGAGCTCTGGACGACCACGGTCGGGCTGATGCCGAAGGGCTCGAGCGAGTCGGCGTAGTCGAGCCAGCCCTCGACGGCGCCGCCGACCGCGATGCGGCCGAAGCCGCCCTCCATCTCGTCGAACTTGGCTGTCTCGGAGGCGTCCGCGATGACGTGCGCGACCTCGCCGCGCTCGAGGCGGTCGGCCAGATCGGCGGGTGAGAGCAGGGTCGTCGTGGGGAGGATGACCGCGCCGAGCTTCATGATCGCGAGCATCGACTCCCACAGCTCGAGGCGGTTGCCGAGCATGAGCATCACGTGATCGCCCTGCTCGACGCCGACCGAGTGGAGCCAGGCGGCGACCTCGTCGGAGCGCCAGCGCATCCGGTCGAAGGAGTACTTCTCCTCGGAGCCGTCCTCCTCCACGATCCAGAGGGCGGGGCGCTCGTTGCCGATGGCGATCGCGTCGAACCAGTCCACCGCCCAGTTGAAGCGGGGCCCGACGTCCGGCCACTGGAAGGCCTCGTTCGCGGCGACCGCATCGGTGCGGTGCTGCAGGAGGGTGTCGCGGGCGGCGCGGAAGCTCCCGGTGGGGTTCATGCATGTCTCCGTAGCGGTCGAGGTCCGGCCGCTGGCGGGACCGACCCCCATTCTGCTCCCGCCGCGGTGCCGGGTGCTGCGCGACGGAGGCCCGGTGGGGACGCGCGTCGGAGGAGGCGCCTGTGGAGGAGCGGCCGAGTCCGTCCCACGAACGACACGGCGTCGGCGGGAGGGCGGAGGGCTCGCCGTCGCAGCAGGCGCTCCCTCCGCTCCCTCCGCTCCCTCCGCTCCCTCCGCGGGACCTCAGTACTTGATGGACTGACCGCCGTCGATCGGGAGGACGGTCGCGTTCACGTAGGAGGCGTCGTCCGAGAGGAGGAAGGCGACGACCGAGGCGATCTCGTCGGCCTCGCCGTAGCGCTTGGTCGGGTTGACCTGGATGAACTCCTCGGCCGCCTTGCGCGGGTTCTGCGGGTCGAGCTGCTTCATCGAGTTCTCGACCATCGGGGTCCAGATGGCCCCGGGCGCGATCGCGTTGATGCGGATGCCGAACTCGCCGTACTCGATCGCGGAGTTGCGGGTGAGGCCGACGACGCCGTGCTTGGCGGCCGCGTAGCCGGACTGGTTGCCGATCGCGGTGATGCCGCCGACGCTCGCGGTGTTGACGACCATGCCCGAGCCCTGCTCGCGCATCACCTTCAGCACCTTCTCGAGGCCGAGGAACACGCCGCGGAGGTTGATCGCGACGACCTTGTCGAACTCGTCGGCCGTGAAGTCCTCGGTGAGGTTCTGGCGGCCCTCGATGCCGGCGTTGTTGAAGAAGCCGTCGATGCGGCCGAACGCCTCGAGGGTGCGCGCGACGTAGGCGTCCACGTCCGCCTCCTTCGACACGTCGGCGAGGACGGTGATCGACTCGGTGCCCTCGGGCAGGACGTCGAGCGTGGCGGCGAGGCCCTGCTCGGAGATGTCGACGAGGGCGAGCTTCGCGCCCTCCTGGGCGAGGCGGACGGCGGCGGCGCGGCCCAGGCCGGATCCACCTCCGGTGATGAGGACGACGCGGTCGGTGAAGCGGGTGCTGGTGGTGGTCATGACGACTCCTGCTCGAAGAGGGATGGGCTCGGAGGTCGTGTGGTCGGCGAGTCCGTATCCATGCGTCTGCATGCAATTGGCTCCACGATACGCCACAGGTGTCGGTTGAGTCTGAGTGCGCGGTCAGGGAGGGAGCGATCCGGGCCGTGGGCGCCCGCAGTCGAGCCCGTGGACCCTCGCGAGCGGCGCCGCAGGATCCGATGCGAGCACTCGGCTTCTGGGCAGAGCCGCCGCCCCCCGACCCCGATCCGCCTGGCCGCCGCTTCCGAGCGACCGAGCCGCCCCGGCCGAGAAGGCGAGTCGCCTGGCCGCGGCCGATCCGCCGCACGCCCGCCTACAGGTGCGGCTGCCCCGTCGAGGCGCTCGTCCCGCCGTCCACGGCGAGGATCGCGCCGGTGATGTACGCCGCGTCCGCGCTGGCGAGGAACAGCACCGGCGGGGCGATGTCGTCCGGCTGCCCGGGGCGTCCGAGGGCGATGCGGTCGATGAAGGGCGCGAGCTCCTCGGGGGTCGAGGCCATCGACTCGGTCAGCGGCGTCTGCGTGAAGGCGGGAGCGACGGCGTTGACCCGCACCCCGTGCGCGCCGAAGTCGAGGGCCAGCGACTGCACGAACGTCGTGATCGCGCCCTTGGTCGCGTTGTAGGCGGCCTGACCCCAGTCGCCGCGGATGCCCGACACGGAGGAGACGACGACGATGTTGCCGCGGCTCGCCTTGAGGTGGGGGAGCGCCGCCTTCACCGCGTAGAAGAGGGCGTCGACGTTCGTCGCGAAGAGCGAGCGCCAGGCCTCGTCCTCCACCTCCTCGATCGGGCCGCCGAGGTGACCGGCCGCGTTGTTCACGAGGACGTCGATCCCGCCGAACCTCGCGACGGTGCCCTCGACGAGCGCGTCGACCTCGGCTCGGACCGAGACGTCGGTGGGGACGACCAGGACGCGCTCGGCCGGGAAGCCGGCGACGGTCTCCTCGAGCGTGGCGGGGGTGCGCCCGGCGACCGCGACGCTCGCGCCCTGCTCGAGGAAGGCGCGTGCGATGGAGCGGCCGATGCCGGAGCCGGCTCCGGTGATCAGGACGGTGCGTCCGGCGAAGGGGTAGGTGTTCGAGGCGATCAAGGCGGTGCCTTCCGGGTGCAGAGGGTCGGCTCGGCGGGGTGCGCCGAGTACGGCGGGCGTCGGATCCGCCCGGTGCCGATCATCCGCGGCACCCGAGCGGATCGACGGGCCGCCGCGCCGGTACGGAGGAGCTCCCCATCGATCCGCAGCACGGCTCCCGACCCTGGCAACCGCCGCAGAGTGCGGTCCGCGGCCGCGCGGGCTCGGGTAGACCGGAGGGACGCCAGTGGACAGGGGGAACCACCATGGACACCACGAGAACGACCGCTCCGCGCCGGGCGACGGGGCTCCGGGCCGGACGGCGCGCGACCGTGCTGGGCGCCTCGGCACTGCTCGCGGCGCTCGCTCTGAGCGGCTGCACGAGCGGCGCCGACCAGGCGGAGGAGGCGACACCCGCCGTTCCCGGCACCGCTGCTCCGACGACCGCCGCTCCGACCGCGACGCCCACCGAGGCTCCGCTCGGGCCCGTGACGCTGCCCGAGGGCGCGACCGCCGCCGTGCGGTGGACCGACCAGGTCGGCCCCGTCGATCCGCAGACCGTGTACCTCAGCGGCGATCCGCTGCACATCACCGTCTCGGTCGCCTGCGACACCGCGGACGCCGAGGTGACGATCGAGGTCGTCGGCCTGATGACGAGCGGATCGTCGTGCGTCTACAGCCCGAGCACGACCCGCACCGGCACGGGAGGCGGCAACACGGGCACCATGCAGATCGCCGTCGAGCAGGACGCCGAGATCAGGGTGACGACGGTGCCGGACGACGCGCACTGGTCGGCCGCCGTTTCGACCGGGGCGCGGACGGTCCCCGGGCCCTGACGCCGGCCTGCGCGCTCACGAGAACAGAGAAGTCGCGGTGGTCGAGAGCGGCCACCGCGGCGTCCGGGTTCTCGAGTCGCCCGGGGCGTCAGCCGATCGGGACGCCGAGCTCGGCCATGAACGGCACGGCGTCGACCGCCTCGCCGTCGACCCGCGTCTCGAAGTGCAGGTGGCAGCCGGTGGAGGCGCCGGTCGAGCCGCGCAGCGCGATGACCTGGCCGACGGTGACGGTCTCGCCGACCGACACCATCAGCTCGCTGTTGTGGGCGTAGCCGGTCTCGATGCCGCCGCCGTTGTCGAGCAGGATCCAGTTGCCGTAGCTGCCCTGGTACGACGCCTCCTCGACGGTGCCGCTGGAGGCCGCGAGGACGGGCGTGCCGCAGGCGCCGGCGAGATCGGTGCCCTTGTGGAACAGGTTCACGCCGGCGACCGGCGCGTCGGGGCGGGGGCCGTAGCTGCTGCTGATGTGACCGGAGATCGGGACGACCCACGCTCCGGACGCTCCGGCGGCGGCCGCGGTCGACTCGCCGGAGGTGGCGGTGATCGCGTCGAGGGACGCGGTGGGGACGAGGACCTCGGGCTTGGCCTCGGCGGCGAAGGCGTCGCGGGTGACGCTCTGCTGCACGACTCCGGCCGCCACGAAGCTCTGCGGGCGGGCCGCGGCGACGGCGGTGGCCGTGTCGCGGGTCAGCTCGGAGTCGGCGGTGCCGCCCACGGCGAACGCGGGCATCGTCGAGGTGATCGCGATGCCGGCCACGAGGGTCATCGCGGCGACGGCGGAGACGCGGGGGCGCGACGGGCCGCGCGAGGGGCGGCGGCTGCGCGACTCCTGCTCACGGAGCGAGCGACGGGTCGGGAGGGCGGACGGACTGCCGGTCTCGGCTCCTGCGGGGGTGGGAGTCGAGGCGCGTGACGAACGGTGCATGCAGAGGAGGTTCCAGGTCTGCCGACGCTCGAGGGGGGAGGCGAGCGCGCAGCTGAGCTTGACCCAGAAGGGGACCGACTCGGTGTCGCTCCAGCCGCCGGCCGCGATCAGCGCGAGCGT
>NZ_PSVX01000095.1:0-9605 GCF_002932695.1 Rathayibacter sp. AY1D2
GACGGGAGAGGGGTTCCTCTGGAACCCGCTGTGCTCGGATGGGTCAACCGTTCAGCCGATATGGATGACGTTGACGACTGCTGCGGCGTTGATCGTGGCCGTGACATGCGTCGTCATTGCGGCCAGCCGTCAAGTTGAACGTGACGGACAGGAAATTGCGTCGCCCGACGTTCTGCACGACTACTCGCGCCGAACCCTGCCGGAGGACAACGGGCTCCGCAAGCTGGGCGATGAGTGGTGAGAGATGGCAACTCCGGGGGGGGCACCCTCCCGATGAGCGTTAGACAGTCTCCTCGGCCGGATCACGCGATCCCCCTCGTTTTCGCCGTGATCTTCACCGTTTTCGCCGCCGCTCTCGGGTTGATGTCCTCTCTCTACATGTGGGATCCGGCAGAGGCGTGCGAGGTTCGTGGAAGCTACTCCAGCTCCGAGAGCTTCCTGTGGAATCCGCTGTGCGTGGACGGTTCGGCTGTCCAACCGCTGTGGATGACGGTGGCTGGCGCTGCCGCATTGATCGGTGCCGGCGTCTGCGTCGTCCTCGCGATCGCTTTTCGAGTGCTCAACCACGAGCGGGAAGTCCCGCCGCCCGTCGTCTCGCACTGGGAGTGAGCAGTCAAAGGTAGATTCGCCGGATGACGACGACTCGGACCTCCCACTCGACTCTCGCCCTGCTGCTCGCCGTTCCGGTGTTCGCGCTCGTCGGTTGCGCCGGTTCGACGGCGGGGGCTCCGGCATCGACGTCGGCCGCCGCGCCGGCGTCGACCGCGACCGCCGCCCCGACGTCCGCCCCCGCTACTCCGGCGGCGACCGCGACTGCGAGTGCGGCGGCGGCTGGTCCGGTGTGGCCGGCGGACCCGTGCCGGGACACGCAGCTCACGGTCACGGTGGAGGACCGGCCCGAGCTTTCCGGGGCGGGCCAGGAAGGGTTCGCGATCGTGCTCACGAACGCCTCGGATCAGGCGTGCTCGTACTTCGGGTGGCCGGGCGTTCTGATGCTCGGTGCCGATGGGACGCAGCTCACCACCGCCGGCACGTCGGGTGCGGAAGCGTTCCCGGGGGCTCTCGCTCCGGGTGAGTCGGTGCAGGCGGAGGGCCAGCTCTCGGCGGTCGGCGCATACGACTGCACGCCGACGACCGCGACGACTGTCCGGGTGCTCGTCACCTCGGACGGCGCCGGACCGGGAATCGACACGCCCTCCGATTTCCAGGTCTGTGGCGGGGACGGTCGGAGTGACTTCACGACCGGGCCGCTCACGCCGGCGTCCTGACTCTTCTAGAGTCGCGGCTGCGGTCATGGACGGGCTCGAGGGTGGAGACAGCTTCGTGCTGTTCCTGGTTCTAGGTGCCCTTCCCTTCCTCCTTCTGGTCGCCGTGGTTTCGGTCGTCACGATCGGCATCCTTCAATGGATCGGAGGGCGGGGGCGGCCCCGTCCGTAGACTGAGTGCAACCACCCCTTCGGCACGGCGCCGACCGGAACTCAAATGAGTAAATGAAGCAATGAGCACATGGGTGTGGAGTTGATCGCTTTGTGGCGGCAGTCTTTGATCGCTCCTTGACGTCGCGCTACGCGTGCGTCGGATCACCGAGGATTTCAGCGAGTCAGGAATTTTGCGAGAAACGTGCGGTAAATCACTGTGAGCTGGTGCAGATCGCTTACCACGACGTGTTCGTCGATCTGATGGATTGTGCTGCTGATGAGGCCGAATTCGGCGACCTCGCCATAGTGGGCGATGAATCGCGCATCGGAAGTTCCTCCGCCGGTATCCAACGAGGGAGTTCGCCCGGTCACGGATGTTACCGCCTCGGATAACAGCGCGACGTGGCTCGATCCAGCAGTGATGAAGGGGTCGCCACTTACCTCGACTAAGAGGGTGAAGTCGGTTGCGAACTCTTCTGCCGCCCGGCGGATCAAGCCCTCGAGGCTCTCGGCTGAATGAAGGTCGTTAAAGCGAATGTTCAGATGCGCGGTTGCTTCGGCGGGCACCATGTTGTTCGCCGCATTGCCGACGTCGATCGTGGTGATCTGGAGACTCGACGGCTCGAAGCACTCGGACCCCTCGTCGAGTGGTGTTGTGGCGAGTCGGTTGAGAACGCGGATGAGGCGGTGCACCGGGTTGTCGACGAGGTGGGGGTAGGCAACGTGCCCCTGGAACCCGCGCACCGTCAGGTTGGCGTTAAGGCTTCCGCGCCGTCCGATCTTGATCACGTCGCCGATCCGCTCCGGGTTAGTCGCTTCGCCGACAAGGGTGAAGTCCGGCATGTCGCCGCGATCGGCGAGCCACTCGAGCACACGCACGGTGCCACCCGTGGCCGGCCCCTCTTCGTCTCCGGTGATCAGGAGGCTGACCGACCCAAGGTCGAGCACTTCGGGCTGCGTCTGCGAGACCGCTGCGAGGAAAGCGGCGATGGCGGCCTTCATATCGCTGGCACCTCGACCGATGATCGTCCCGTCGCGGAGTGTCGCATCGAAGGGGTCGGAGCTCCACTCGTTAGAGCCTGGGGGAACGACATCGGTGTGACCGGCGAAGCACAGGTGCGGTCCGTCGATTCCTCGGCGGGCGTAGAGATTCGGGGTGCCATCGAAGTCCAGCCGATGAACGATGAAGCCAAGGCTCTCAAGTACGCCTGCCACGACATCGAGGGCTCCGTCGTCGCTCGGGGTGACCGAAGCACATCGGATCAAAGACTGCGTGAGCGCGACGGGGTCCACGGGAGCGAAACTATTCGGCACGGAGACACCGTACCTGCAACATCAACTGCATCTCGGAAAACAACAGCTTTCTGAGACGCCCGGTCGGCATCGCTGTCGCGGTGTCGGGTCCGCGCGATACCGAGGTCGCAGATGTCTCGAAAATGCGTCTCAACAGAAACCGTCTCAGGGTCATGACTGCGAGGACTTTGTGAGTCACACTGGTCGAGTGAGACTTCTTGGATACACCCGCGTGAGCACATCGAGTCAGGATGCGCAGTTGCAGCTCGACGCGCTGGTGGCTGTCGGCGTTCAAAAGCGCGACGTGTTCGCTGATGTCACCTCCGGGAGCAAGACCGCGATCGAGCGCCGAGGGATGAAGAAGCTCCTCGAGCATGCAGAGTCCGGTGACACCGTGGTCGTGTGGCGAGTTGATCGGCTTGGCCGCTCCTTGATGGACGTCCTGAACACGGTGAACCTGCTGCGTGACCGCGGCATCCACGTCCGGTCTATCTCTGATGGCATCGATCCGGCGACGTCGACGGTCCGGCTGATGCTCAACATGCTGGCCACCCTCGCCGAGTACGAGCGCGAACTGATCGTCGAGCGGGTGAATGCGGGGATCGCAGCGGCGCGGCAGAACGGCACACGCTTCGGCCGCCCACTGTCCGATCCTGCAGTAATCGCCGACAAGCTCGCCATCGCCTCCGATGCTCGAGCGAAGGGCCGCACTGCCGAAGACGCAGCACGACTCGTTGGCTGGAGTCGCGCCACCCTCTACCGTCACCAGCAAGCCCTCGCCGGCCGCGAGAGCACCGCCATGTAGCAAATGCCATGGACGGTGACGAGCGGTGGCGAATTCTCCGACTTCACGTCGAAGATCAGATACCCCTCGCCGCCCTCGCACGAGACATCGGCATCGGCCTCCGCACACTACAGCGCTGGCATCAGCTCTACCGAGGAAGCGGCGTCACTGCTCTCGATCCGCACCAGCGATCGGACGCTGGTGTAGGTCGAACGCCGCCTGAGCTCGTGGCGTTCATCGAACGACTGGCTTTGAGCAGGCCGCGACCAGCGCAGACCACGCTGCACCGCCTAGCAAGCGCTGAAGCAGATCATCATGGCCTGTCGGCGCCGAGCTACGCCACCGTCAGGGAAATCGTGCAAGCTCTAGACCCGGCGCTCGTAACACTCGCGTTGGAAGGACCGGCCGCCTATCGAGACAAGCACGAGCTGGTGTTTCGCCGACGCGCCGAACGTCCCAACCACATGTGGCAGGCGGATCACACCGAACTCGACATCCTCATCATGGGCACCGGGGGCGCGCCCGATCGGCCGTGGCTGACGATCGTGATGGACGACTATTCGCGCGCGATCTGCGGCTACATCGTCTTCGCCGGGGCACCGTCCGCGATGAACACAGCACTTGCTCTCCGTCAGGCGATCTGGAGAAAGCCCGACCCGACGTGGGCTATGTGCGGGATACCTGACGTTCTCCACGTCGACCACGGCTCCGACTTCACCAGCCACCACCTCGAACGCACCGCCATCGAGCTGCGCATCCGCATCATCCATTCCATCGTCGGCAGACCCCAGGGCCGCGGCAAGATCGAACGCTTCTTCCGCACCATCAACACCGAACTCCTCGCTACCCTCCCGGGGCACCTCGGGCCCGGCAGCAGAAGCCCCGACCCAGTACTTGATCTGGCGGCCCTCGACCAGGCGATCGGCGCCTTCGTCAGGACCTACAACGAGCGCCCGCATCGCGAGCTCGAAGCCTCTCCGCGAGACGCATGGGTTGCTGACGGCTGGCTCCCGCGTATGCCTGACAGCCTCGAACAGCTCGATGGGCTTCTTCTCACTGTTCCGAAGAATCGCGTCGTGCAGCGCGATGGCATTCACTTCCAGGGCCAGCGCTACCTCGCCCCGACGCTCGCACCCTTCGTCGGGCACACCGTCACGATTCGATAAGACCCACGTGACGTCTCAGAGATCCGGGTCTACGACCGCGACACCTTCGTCTGTGTTGCCGTCGACGAAGCTCACCCCAACCTCCGACTCAGCCTCCGCGACATCGAAGCCGCCCGCCGCGCCCGCCGACGACAACTCCGGCACGTCATCAACGACCGCATTCCCACCGCCACCGTCCGGGAGGAGCCGCACAGCGTCGCGCCCGTTCCCCATCGGCGCCGGCTACGCACCTATGAAGAGGACGAGTGATGAACCAGGCCTTCATCGTGACCAAAGAGCACCGACGCTTCACCGAGTTCGCCAACGCCGTCCGCAAGGAACGAACCATCGGCATCTGTCACGGTGATGCTGGTGTCGGCAAGACCAACTCCGCCCGCCGCTATGCGAACTGGGACGCTCTCGAGCCCTACATCAACGAATGGGGCCCGCGAGGAGATCACGACGCCAAGCACTACGCCCTCGCCAACCGATCCCGCACCGTGTTCTACACACCCGAAGTACTCTGCCGACCCAAAGACCTCATGCACGACATCGACCATTGGCAAATCAAAGTCGGCCTCTGCACCGACGAACATCTGCGCTCCCTCGAACCTGACCCGCCTTTCAAAGCACGACCAGTGGCTCACCTCGTCGAGCTACTCATCATCGACGAAGCCGAACGACTCACACCCACCGCACTCGAGCTGCTCCGCGACCGACACGACCGCGAACACCTCTCCATAATTCTGAACGGCATGCCCGGCATCGACCAACGCTTCCGCCACTACCCGCAGCTCTACAGCCGCCTCGGCTTCTCCCACCATCACCGCGCCCTCGGTCGCGACGAACTCCTCTTCGTCCTCGACCGCCACTGGAAGCGCCTCGGCCGCACCCTCGACCCCGACGACTTCACCGACGCCCAAGCCATCGCCTCCATCGAACGCATCACCCGCGGCAACTTCCGCCTACTCGAACGACTCTTTCCGCAGATAGCCCGCGTGCTCAAGATCAACGACCTCGAAACCGTTACCGACGACGTCATCGAAGCCGCTGCCAGCATCCTCGTCATCGGCAACTAGCGCCACGCAACGATCAAGAGACGCCGCCACTTAGCGATCAACTCCACAAACGCGGCGCGCCGAGCAGTGTTGTCCTATAACTTGTCACTCATTCTACGACTCGTGAAAGGGTCGGGTTCGGGGTTCTGTGACGACCGATGCTAGGCGAGGGACGATGATCTCCGTGACTTCGCTGGTGCCATTACCGGGTTTTGATTCCCAGGCCCACGTCTCCTTCATTCGAAGCAGCCCAGTTGGGTCGAGAACAATCTCGGAGACGCAGGATCCCGTCGAGGTCTCGCCGTCCTCGTTGAGCTGGCAGTAGCGGAACGCCACCGTGTCACCGGTTCGAGTGCCGACAAGGAATCCCCGCCGGACTGCGCCGCCGGCGTAGGTGGCCCACACCTCGCCGTCCGCTTCGTGGTAGTCGAAGACAGTCTCAGGTCCTACTTCGCCGCCGACTGTGTCGCGGACAGCCGCGAAGCGGTAACCGTCAAGAGAGGGCAATGAGCTCGATGCGTTCATAGGAAAAGACTAGGGACGAAGTGACGGCAACTCCGGGGCAGGGGATCTACCGCGTCCAGTGCAACATCTCCGGCGAGGAAGATCATGCGCGAGCCGGCGGGAACTGTCGCGGCGTAGGCATATCGCGCTGCGCCGGAGAGGCTGTTGGAGCGGATGAGGCTCACTACTGAAGTCACTGGCGTCACGCTCCGCTGTCGTCGGCCCAACGAGTCTTCCACGGCCGGGCACCAGATCGGCCCGGTGAACCATCCCGATACGGGACGGTGCCGGCCCCGCCTGCCGGTTGCAAGTAGACAAAGGCGCGGTCATGAGTACGGTGGCGCCGTGAAACGAACAGGCGAGGGAATGGCGGGACGGCATTGCGCCGCTACGGCGCTCATTGCTGCTGGCGCACTGATGCTCGCCGCGTGCTCAGGTTCACCAGCTCCGGAGGGTGATCCGATCCGGGCAGCTCGCGCGTTGCGCGACGCGCCGCTGATCGTGCAGGAAGGCAACGCTGCCGACACCTGCGGAGAGTTCGTGCTTGATCAAACCGAGCTCGTGCCCATCAACCGGGTCGCATGCCTCGACACGGCAGCAGTAGCGGGCGAGGAGGCGGAGCTCGCCTGGAGTTCTCTCACGGATGAAGGGGATCCCGTCGTCTCTTTCGCCTACACGGCACCCTGGAACGCAGGGATCGTCTTCTCTCTGACAAACGAATACAACTCCTACGCGGATGATCACGGTTGGACCACCGGCCTCTGCCCGGACGCAACCACCGCAACCTCCGATTTCAGCCCCGAGACGCGCCCCGGTCCTGTGGAGGGATGAGTCCACGCGGACGACGAAGATGGCCCGCTCAACCATCCCCTTACGGAACACATGATCGTGGAGTGCTGAACGTTCTGATTCATGGCGTGTTCACCGACGTGCCGGACCATGATGCTCATGGAAACACGAGAACTGGCATGGGGCATTCTGGCGTGGCCTGCCGTTGCGGTCCTCGCGCTGGTGCGAACCGCGGGCAGCTGGGATGTATCGGGCGGGTCCGCAGCAGGGCTCATCGCGGGCACGGCAGCCGCGTTCACTGTCGCGGGCGCACTCCTGTGGCTTCCCTCGAGTCTCTGGCTCGACCGGCGGACACTCCGCTTCCCGCGCGTCGGGCAGGCGGCCGCGTTCCTGGGCCTGGGACTCGCGATCGGCGCCGCCGCCTCCACCGCGCTGGTACTCGCGTCGGGAAACGCGACCTGGCCCTCCTCCGCGGGCCTCATCACGGAATACGCAGTCACGGCAGGAATCGCTTCCCTCCTCGGCTGGCTCCTCGCCGCCACCCTTCGTGCGAAGAAGCTGCCGATCGTTCAGACGGCGGCGAATCGCGTGAACCGCTGAATGATCCGGGTCGTCGATCGATCAGCGTGCCAGCAGCAGTCCGGCCAAGCCGATGACGACCGGCACCACGGCAAAGGCCAGGAAGAGGTAGGAGAGCACGAGTCCCACCGTCGACTCCCAGCGAGGACCGACGTGTCGTCGCGCCTGATGACCGACGAGGACGCCGGCCAGCGGGAGAAGGTACTGCAGCGTGGTCGCGACTCCGATGACCAGGGGATCGCCCACCCACAGGTGGGCCACCGCCAGGTATCCGACGGCGTAGGACACGACGGCGAGAACGCCCAGCACGAACGCAGCCCGCGTCCACCCTCGTCCGCTCCGCCGCGCGGTACCCGTCTCCTTCATCACACTCATACCTCCACTGTACGAATCGCTCCTCGCGCACGCCCGTCCCTCGGAGCATGTGCCGGTCCTTCGCCCGACGTCTCGTTCGGTGACACGACCACGCCTCGGCGAGCTGCTGTCCAGCGTCAGCCGGCGAGCCGGCGTCCACAACGAGGACGCGACTCGGATTCGGAACATGTCCGATGGCTGCCTCGATAGCCTCAGCGCATGAAGATCCGAGCCGGTTCGCCTGACGATCGCGGGCCCTGCATCGACCTCTGGCTGGAGGCACTCAGAGCACGAGACGGATGCAGTCAGGACGACGCGGTCGCCGAGAGGGCTCGAGCGAAGTTCCACCGGCCTCTCGTTCGGTTCGCCGTCATCGGCTCGGATCCCCTCGGGTTCGCTCTCACCGTCGACACGGGCGATGGTCCGGGCCGACACAGTGCGCTGCTCGAACTGCTCGCCGTCGCACCGAGCGAGACAGGGCGCGGGCTCGGCCGGACACTGCTCGACGACGCGGTCCAGTCCGCCTCTCAGCTCGGCTACCTCGTCCTGAAGCTGCACGTCCGCGCCGGAAACGATAGGGCGGAAGGGCTTTACAAGGCGTCCGGCTTCGAGCCTCACGGGGATCCCGCGCCGCATCCGCTCGGTGGTCATCCGATGATCGAGTACGCGCGGACTCTGACTCACGTCAGCAACTGAGGACCTCCGGCCACCGATCCCCGTACGGGCCACCTCGCGCGACCGGATCACATGCGCACTCAACGCTGGTCGAGCGGTCGGGTCATGGCAACCTCATCCCATGAGCGTGAGCGACGGACAGGCCTGTGCCCCACGGGACCTCGACGTGCTCACCGACCGGCTCCGACTGTGCCGGCCCGCCGAGACCGACCTGGACGAGCTGTTCCGCCTCTACACCGATCCGCGGATCGCGGAAGAGGATCCGCTCCTCCTCCATCTCTCCGCCGATCAGACCCGGGCCGTGATCGCGTATCGAAGGACCCAGTGGACACGGGACGGACTCAGCAGCTGGGTGATCCGCCGGCGCGACTCCCCCATCGACAGCCGTGATCTGATCGGAATGGGTGGATGCACTCTGCTCTCCGATGCAGCCTGGAATGTGGCGTTCACCCTCCACCCCGACCACTGGAGCAAGGGCTACGCGCAGGAGGTCGCCCTCGCCGGCATCGAACTCGCCCACCGCCTCCGACCGGAGCTGCCCGTCACCGCGGTCGTCGCAGAACGCAACGCACGCTCCCGCCGCACCATCGAGCGACTCGGCCTCGCGCTCAGATGGGAGGGTCCGGACGCGCACAGCCCAGACCCGACCGCACGAGTCGTGCTCTTCGCCGACCGCCAGCTCTCCGCTGAACAGGTCCGCCGGCTCACCGGCTGAACCCGATCGCCGATCGGCTCATCCGCCAGCTCAGCGAGAGCTCCCCTCACGGGCAGCGAGTCGGCACCGCCGGTGAGCATGGCGATCCTCCGCTGCGGGAACTGCAAGCGAAGCCGACCTGTCGGTCCACCAGCCGGCGCCTCCCCCTCCCCGCTCCTCGATCCCCGACCGCAGGGCAACGAGACACGACGACGCTGCGCTCGGGAGTCCACCGGCAACTCCTTGAAGGGGCACGGCCGTCCGTCGCCGGACGGATTCACGTCCACCTCTTGTTCATTCCGGCTTCGTTGT
>NZ_PSVX01000096.1:0-9367 GCF_002932695.1 Rathayibacter sp. AY1D2
CCGGAGAGCTCGTTCGGGTACCGGCTCGCGATCACGCGCGGGAGGGACACCTGGTCGAGCAGCTCGAGGACGCGCTCGCGCTGCGACGTCCGGTCGCCGACCTTGTGCACCCGCAGCGGCTCCGAGATGGTGTTGCCGATGTTGTGCAGCGGGTCGAGCGAGCCGTACGGGTCCTGGAACACCGGCTGCATGGAGCGCCGGAGCGCCAGCATGTCGCGGCCCTTGAGCTTCTCTGTCCGGCGACCGGCGATCGAGATCGCTCCGGACGTCGCCGTCTCGAGGCCCAGCACCAGGCGGGCGATCGTCGACTTGCCCGATCCGGACTCGCCCACGAGCGCCGTGGTGGTGCCCTTCGGGATCGAGAAAGACACGTTGTCGACGGCGGTGAAGTCCTCGGCCTTCAGGCCGCCGCGGCGGATCTTGAAGACCTTCGTGAGGCCGTCGACCTCGATCATCGGGGCGCCCGAGGCGACCGCGCCGGCGTGGTGCGCGGCGCCCGCGCCGACCAGGTCGACCTCGCGCACGGCCTCCGACTCGCCGGAGACCGACTCCACGGCCCGGCCGGCCGTCGACTGGATGCGGCGCGACGCGAGGCTGGGCGCCGCCGCGATCAGGCGCTGCGTGTAGGGGTGCTGCGGGTTCTGCAGCACCTCCACCGAGGCGCCGGACTCGACGATGCGGCCCTTGTACATGACGATGAGCTTCTCGGCGCGCTCGGCGGCGAGGCCCAGGTCGTGCGTGATGAAGAGCAGCGCGGTGCCGTCGGTCTTCGTCAGAGTCTCGAGGTGGTCGAGGATCCGGCGCTGGACCGTGACGTCGAGCGCCGAGGTGGGCTCGTCGGCGATCAGCAGCTGGGGAGCCGCGGCCAGGCCGATGCCGATCAGCACGCGCTGGCGCATGCCGCCCGAGAACTGGTGCGGGAACTGCTTGAGGCGCTTCTCCGCGTCGGCGAGGCCCGCGTTCTGCAGGACCTCGATCGCCTTGGCGCGCACCTCCTTGCGACCGGTCGCGAGGCCGTTGGCCTTGATGGTCTCCTCGACCTGGAAGCCGACCGACCACACGGGGTTCAGGTTCGACATCGGGTCCTGCGGGACGTAGCCGATCCGGCGGCCGCGGATGTCCTCGAGCTCGGTCCTCGTCGCCTTCGCGAGGTCCTTGCCGTCGAACAGCACGGAGCCGGCGGTGACCTGGCCGGTGCCGGGGAGCAGGCCGATGATCGCGGCGGCGGTCGTCGACTTGCCGGAGCCCGACTCCCCCACGATCGCGACGGTCTGGCCGTGCTCGATCGTGAGGCTCACGCCGCGGAGGGCGGGGACCAGTCCGCTGCCGGTCTGGAAGCCGACCTCGAGGTCGGTGACCTCGAGCAGCGGCCCGTGCGGTGCGTTCGGTGTCGTGGCGGTCATCGGAGGGCCCTCGCCTTCGGGTCGAGCGCGTCGCGGAGCGATTCGCCGAGGAGGATGAAGCTCAGCACCGTGACCGTCAGGGCGATCGACGGGTAGATCAGCGTCTGCGGGTTGGTGCGCAGATCGCGCTGGGCCTGGCTGATGTCGTTGCCCCACGACATGACCGAGCCGGGCAGGCCGACGCCGAGGAACGACAGCGTCGCCTCCGCGGTGATGGCCGCGCCGAGCGAGATCGTCGTGACGACGATGACGGGAGCGATCGAGTTCGGCAGCACGTGCCGGAACAGGATCGCCATGCGGGAGAGGCCGGTCGCGGTGGCGGCGCCGACGAAGTCGGCCTGCTTCACGCGGAGGACCTCGGAGCGCAGGACGCGCGCCGTCGTCGGCCAGGCGAACGCGCCGATCGCCAGGGCGATGACGAACACGTTCCGGTAGGCCGAGAAGACGGACATGATGACGACCGCGGCGAGGATGTAGGGGATCGAGAAGAAGATGTCGCCGAGGCGCATGATCACGGTGTCGACCCAGCCGCCGAAGAAGCCGGCCAGAGCGCCGCCGATGACGCCGGAGACCGTCGTGATCACGATCACGATGAGGCCGACGGTCAGCGACGTGGACGTGCCGTGGATGATCCGCGAGAAGACGTCGCACCCCTGCTTGGTGTAGCCGAGCAGGCTGCCGTCGCCGGGGCCCTGGTTGCTGAACGAGAGCGCGCACTGGCGGGGGTCCACCGAGGTGAACAGGCCCGGGAACAGCGCGACGGCGATGATGACGAGGATCAGGACGCCCGAGATCCAGAACATGGGCCGCTTGCGCAGGTCGCGCCACGCGTCGGTCCAGAGGTTGCTGGGCTTCTCGTCGAGGCTGACGGCGTCGACCGACGCGATCGGCGTCTCCTCGAGCGGGGCCACGAAGTGGTCGATGCCGCGGGCCCTCTGCGCGCCGTCGGTGGACTCATTAGGCACAGCCGATCCCCGGGTCGAGTACGGCGTAGAGCAGGTCGACGAGGATGTTCACCACGAGGTAGAACAGCACCATGACCGTGACGAAGGAGACGACGGTCGGCCGCTCACCTCGGATGATCGCCTGATAGAGCGTGTTCCCGACTCCGGGAACGTTGAAGATGCCCTCGGTCACGGTCGCGCCGACGATCAGGAGGCCGAAGTCGGCTCCGAACTGCGTCGTGACCGGGATGAGCGAGTTGCGCAGGACGTGCACGGGGATGACGCGGCGTCGCGAGAGCCCCTTGCTGTACGCGGTGCGGACGAAGTCCGAGCCGGCCGTCTCGATGACCGAGCCGCGCGTGAGGCGGATGGCCGACGCGACCACGAACAGGGCGAGCACGATCGCGGGCAGCAGCAGCCTCTGGAACGACGCGTCGGCTCCGACGGTCGGAGGGAACCATCCCAGCTGGATCGCGAAGAAGGACTGCGCGATGAAGCAGAGCACGAAGATCGGCACCGACACGAGCAGGAGGCTGACGACCAGGGCGCTCGCGTCGAAGAAGCTGCCCTTGCGCAGACCGCTGATGAGGCCGATGGTCAGCGCGACGACGATCTCGCTGACGATCGCCATCATGGCGAGCGTCAGGGTGACCGGGAAGGTGCGGGCGCGGATCTCGTTGACGGACTTGCCGGAGAACGAGATGCCGAAGTCGCCGCGGACGACGCCTCCCAGGTAGTACAGGTACTGGACGAAGAAGGGCTCGTTCAGGTGGTACTGCTCCTCGAGGCGGGCGAGGAGTGCGGGGCTCGGCGTCTTGTCGCCGAAGAGCGACAGGAGCGGGTTCCCCGGCATGGAGAAGACCATGAAGTAGATGAGGAACGTGGTGCCGATGAGCACGGGGACGGCTTGCAGGATGCGTCGGACGATGTAGGCGAGCATGTCAGCCCAGCCGGTTCCGGAGTCGCATGGATGGGGACCTCATTCGATTGTGACCGAAACAGGGCGCTCCGCCCGTGCCGTGACCTGGTGGCCGACGGCACGGGCGAAGCGCCCCAGTGGTTCGAGCTTAGTTCTTGGTGATCTCGTAGTAGAGCGGCACCGAGTTCCAGCCGAACTCGACGTTCGACACGCCCTCGCCGTAGCCGCCGGTCACGTTCGCGTACCACAGGGGCAGCGACGGGAGGTCCTTCAGGAGGATCTCCTGGGCCTGCTGGAACGTCTTGTTCGCAGCGTCGGCGTCGGCGTCCGACAGGCCCTGCTGGAGCAGGGTGTCGAACTCGGGGTTCGAGTAGTCGCCGTCGTTGGACGAGGCGCCGGTCACGTAGAGCGGTCCGAGGAAGTTGTAGAGGCTCGGGTAGTCGGCCTGCCATCCGGTGCGGAACGCGGTCTCGATCGAGCGGTCGACGATCTTGGTGCGCGCCTCGGCGAAGGTCGGGTACGCGTCGCCCTCGGCGTCGATGCCCAGCGTGTTCTTGATCGAGTTGGTCACCGCGTCGACCCAGCCCTGGTGGCCGCCGTCGGCGTTGTAGGCGATCTTGAAGGTGCCGTCCCAGGGGCTGATCGCGTCGGCCTGAGCCCACAGCGCCTTGGCCTCGTCGGGGTTGTACTCGAGCACGTCGGCGCCGGAGAGGGCGTCGCTGTAGCCGTCGATCACCGGGGAGGTGAAGTCGGAGGCCGGGGTGCGGGTGCCCTCGAAGATCACGTCGGTGATCTCCTTGCGGTCGAAGGACATCGAGATCGCCTGGCGGCGGAGCTGGCCCTCCTCGCCGTCGAAGTGCGGGAGACGGCCCGGGATGGTGAAGGACTGGAACACGGCCGAGGGCTGGTTCACGGCGCGGTCGCCGAGGTCGCTCTCGAAGGTGCCGAAGGCGGAGTCCGGGATCTGGTCGATCACGTCGACGTTGCCGCCGAGGAGGTCGGCGTAGGAGGCGTCCTGGGTGGCGTAGAAGACGATCTTCAGGCCGCCGTTCTGGGCCTCGCGGGGGCCGGTGTACTCGTCGTTCTTGACGAGCTCGATCTGGACGTCGTGCTGCCACGCGTCGTCGCCGTCGAGCTTGTACGGGCCGTTGCCGATCGGGTTCTCACCGAAGGCGGCCATGTCGTCGAACGCGGCGGCGGGCAGCGGGTAGTACGCCGAGTAGCCGAGGCTGATCGGGAAGTCCGACTGCGGGGACTTGAGCGCGACGGTGAAGGTGGTGTCGTCCACGGCCTTGAGGCCGGTGAGCTCGCTGTCCTCGGTGTCGCTGAAGCCCTCGAAGTTCGAGAAGAACGACGCGCTGAGCTGGTTGTTCGACAGCTTGGCGCCGTAGTTCCAGGCGTCGATGAACGAGCTGGAGGTGACCGGGTCGCCGTTCGTGAAGGTCAGGCCCGACTTGATTGTGATCGTGTAGTTCTGCGCGTCGTTCTTCTCGAACTTCGAGGGCTTCAGCGACACCGAGGACAGCGAGCTCACCGGCCTCAAGGCCGTGGACGACACCACCTTCACCGTCGCGCTCAAGTCCCCGCAGTCGGACTTCCCGATCAGCCTCGGCTACTCGGCGTACTACCCGCTGCCCGCCGCCGCGTTCGACGACATGGCCGCCTTCGGTGAGAACCCGATCGGCAACGGCCCGTACAAGCTCGACGGCGACGACGCGTGGCAGCACGACGTCCAGATCGAGCTCGTCAAGAACGACGAGTACACCGGCCCCCGCGAGGCCCAGAACGGCGGCCTGAAGATCGTCTTCTACGCCACCCAGGACGCCTCCTACGCCGACCTCCTCGGCGGCAACGTCGACGTGATCGACCAGATCCCGGACTCCGCCTTCGGCACCTTCGAGAGCGACCTCGGCGACCGCGCCGTGAACCAGCCCTCGGCCGTGTTCCAGTCCTTCACCATCCCGGGCCGTCTCCCGCACTTCGACGGCGAGGAGGGCCAGCTCCGCCGCCAGGCGATCTCGATGTCCTTCGACCGCAAGGAGATCACCGACGTGATCTTCGAGGGCACCCGCACCCCGGCCTCCGACTTCACCTCCCCGGTGATCGACGGCTACAGCGACGCCCTCTCCGGCGCCGACGTGCTCGAGTACAACCCCGACGAGGCCAAGGCGCTGTGGGCTCAGGCCGACGCGATCAGCCCCTGGGACGGCACCTTCAAGATCGCCTACAACGCCGACGGCGGCCACCAGGGCTGGGTCGACGCGGTGACCAACTCGATCAAGAACACGCTGGGCATCGACGCCGAGGGCGACGCGTACCCGACCTTCGCCGAGGCGCGCACCAAGATCGTCGACCGCTCGATCGAGACCGCGTTCCGCACCGGATGGCAGGCCGACTACCCGAGCCTCTACAACTTCCTCGGACCGCTCTACGTGACCGGCGCCTCGTCCAACGACGGCGACTACTCGAACCCCGAGTTCGACACCCTGCTCCAGCAGGGCCTGTCGGACGCCGACGCCGACGCTGCGAACAAGACGTTCCAGCAGGCCCAGGAGATCCTCCTGAAGGACCTCCCGTCGCTGCCCCTGTGGTACGCGAACGTGACCGGCGGCTACGGCGAGGGCGTGTCGAACGTCGAGTTCGGCTGGAACTCGGTGCCGCTCTACTACGAGATCACCAAGAACTAAGCTCGAACCACTGGGGCGCTTCGCCCGTGCCGTCGGCCACCAGGTCACGGCACGGGCGGAGCGCCCTGTTTCGGTCACAATCGAATGAGGTCCCCATCCATGCGACTCCGGAACCGGCTGGGCTGACATGCTCGCCTACATCGTCCGACGCATCCTGCAAGCCGTCCCCGTGCTCATCGGCACCACGTTCCTCATCTACTTCATGGTCTTCTCCATGCCGGGGAACCCGCTCCTGTCGCTCTTCGGCGACAAGACGCCGAGCCCCGCACTCCTCGCCCGCCTCGAGGAGCAGTACCACCTGAACGAGCCCTTCTTCGTCCAGTACCTGTACTACCTGGGAGGCGTCGTCCGCGGCGACTTCGGCATCTCGTTCTCCGGCCAGTCCGTCAACGAGATCCTCGCCCGCACCTTCCCGGTCACCCTGACGCTCGCCATGATGGCGATCGTCATCGAGATCGTCGTCGCGCTGACCATCGGCCTCATCAGCGGTCTGCGCAAGGGCAGCTTCTTCGACGCGAGCGCCCTGGTCGTCAGCCTCCTGCTCGTGTCGGTGCCGATCTTCGTGCTCTGCTTCATCGCGCAGTCCTTCTTCGCGATCCAGCTGGGATGGTTCCCTCCGACCGTCGGAGCCGACGCGTCGTTCCAGAGGCTGCTGCTGCCCGCGATCGTGCTCGCCCTGTTCGTGGTCGCGTCGGCCATCCGCCTCACGCGCGGCTCGGTCATCGAGACGGCCGGCTCGGACTTCGTCCGCACCGCGTACAGCAAGGGGCTCTCGCGACGCCGCGTCATCCCCGTGCACGTCCTGCGCAACTCGCTCATCCCGGTCACGACGCAGTTCGGAGCCGACTTCGGCCTCCTGATCGTCGGCGCGACCGTGACCGAGGGCATCTTCAACGTTCCCGGAGTCGGGAACACGCTCTATCAGGCGATCATCCGAGGTGAGCGGCCGACCGTCGTCTCCTTCGTCACGGTCATGGTGCTGTTCTACCTCGTGGTGAACATCCTCGTCGACCTGCTCTACGCCGTACTCGACCCGAGGATCCGCTATGCCAAATGAGTCCACCGGCGGCGCGCAGAAGGCCCGCCGCATCGACCACTTCGTGGCCCCGCTCGAGGAGACGCCGATCGCGTCGGTCGACGCCGTCAGCCTCGACGAGAAGCCCAGCAACCTCTGGACCGACGCGTGGCGCGACCTGCGCAAGCGGCCCATGTTCTGGATCTCGGGCGTCCTGATCCTCGTCATCATCGCCGTCGCGCTGTTCCCGGGCCTGTTCACCTCGGTGGACCCCCGCCAGTGCGCGCTCTCGTTCAGCAACCAGGGCCCCGGCGACGGCAGCCTGCTCGGCTACACCAAGCAGGGGTGCGACGTCTTCTCGCGGATCATCCACGGCACGTCCACGTCGCTGACCGTCGGCCTCATCGTGATCGTGATCACGACGGTCTCCGGCGTCATCGGCGGCGCTCTGGCCGGCTTCTTCGGCGGCTGGGTCGACACCGTGATCATGCGCCTCGGCGACATCTTCTTCTCGATCCCCTACATCCTCGCCGCGGTCGTCATCATGTCCGTCTTCTCGGCCTACCGGAACGTGTTCGTCATCGCCCTGGCGATCGGCGCGTTCGCCTGGCCGACGACGGCGCGCGTCCTGCGCTCCGAGGTCCTCCGCGTGAAGCAGGCCGACTTCGTCGGCGCCGCCACCGCGACCGGCCTCTCCCGCATGGCGATCCTGTTCCGGCACGTGCTGCCGAACTCGATCGCTCCCGTCATCGTCGTCACGACGATCTCGCTCGGCGCGGCCATCACCGCGGAGGCGACGCTGTCGTTCCTCGGCGTCGGCCTGCCCGGCTCGGTCATGTCGTGGGGCAACGACATCAGCCAGGCCCAGCGCGATCTGCGCACCAACCCGCAGACGCTGATCTACCCGTCGATCGCCCTGACGGTCACGGTGCTGAGCTTCATCCTCCTCGGCGAATCGCTCCGCGACGCGCTCGACCCGAAGGCGAGGGCCCTCCGATGACCGCCACGACACCGAACGCACCGCACGGGCCGCTGCTCGAGGTCACCGACCTCGAGGTCGGCTTCCAGACCGGCAGCGGACTGGTCCCCGCCCTCCGCGGCGTGAGCCTCACGATCGAGCACGGCCAGACCGTCGCGATCGTGGGGGAGTCGGGCTCCGGCAAGTCGACGACCGCCGCCGCGATCATCGGCCTGCTCCCCGGCACCGGCCAGGTCACCGCCGGCTCCGTGCTGTTCGACGGCAAGGACCTCGCGAAGGCGACGAGGACCGAGCTCGAGGACATCCGCGGCCGCCGGATCGGCTACGTCCCGCAGGACCCGATGTCGAACCTGAACCCCGTGTGGTCGGTCGGCTTCCAGGTCGAGGAGACCATCAAGGCCAACGGCCTCGCGACCGGTCGCAAGGAGGTGCGCGCCAAGGCGATCGAGGTCCTGCAGAACGCGGGCCTCGCCGACGCGGAGAAGCGCCTCAAGCAGTTCCCGCACCAGTTCTCGGGCGGCATGCGCCAGCGCGTGCTGATCGGCATCGGCCTGGCCGCGGCTCCCCAGCTGCTGATCGCCGACGAGCCCACCTCGGCGCTCGACGTCACGGTCCAGCGCCGGATCCTCGACCACCTCGAGACTCTGACGAAGACCGACGGCACCGCGCTGCTCTTCATCACGCACGACCTGGGCCTCGCCGCCGAGCGCGCCGAGAAGCTCATCGTCATGTACAAGGGCCGCATCGTCGAGTCCGGCGCCTCGGTGGAGGTGCTGCAGAACCCGCAGCACCCCTACACGCAGCGCCTGATCGCGGCGGCGCCCAGCCTCGCGTCGCGCCGCATCCAGTCGACGGCCGGCCGGGCCGTGGAGTCGGTCTCCGGCGAGTCGGAGGCCGTGCGCGAGGTCGACCTGGTCGGCGCGGGCGCCGCGCACCACGCCGGCGCGGTCGCCTCGGGCGCCCCGATGATCGAGGTCGACGGCCTCACGAAGGTCTTCAAGATCCGCCGCGGCGGCCTGAAGGCCGAGGACTTCACCGCCGTCGACAACGTGTCTTTCTCGATCCCGAAGGGCACCACCACGGCGCTCGTGGGCGAGTCCGGATCGGGCAAGTCGACGATCGCCCGCCTGGTGCTGGGCCTCGAGACGGCGACGTCCGGAGCGATCTCGATCGCCGGTCGCCGGACAGAGAAGCTCAAGGGCCGCGACATGCTGGCGCTCCGGCGCTCCATGCAGCCGGTGTTCCAGGACCCGTACGGCTCGCTCGACCCGCTGCACAACATCGGCAACACCATCTCGGAGCCGCTGCGGGTGCACAAGGTCGGCGACCGGACGTCGCAGCGCGAGCGCGTCCTCGAGCTGCTCGACCAGGTGTCCCTCCCGCGCGTGATCGCGAGCCGGTACCCGAACGAGCTCTCCGG
>NZ_PSVX01000097.1:0-8830 GCF_002932695.1 Rathayibacter sp. AY1D2
TCGCCGCGGGAGACCCGCGCCGAGCGGTGCAGCATCTGCCACGCCGTCACTCCGTTGACCACGACGGCCTCGGCGTCCTCCGACGCGACCGCGTCGGGGCCGCGCACCCACTCCCCCCCGCCGCCACCGCCGCCCCCGCCCTCGACGCCGCCGCGATCATGGCCCGCTGCGACGAGCTCGCCGCGGTCTCCTCCAGCCGCGACGGCATCGAGCGGGTCTACCTCTCGCCCGAGCACGCCCGGGTGAACGCGATGGCCGCGCGCTGGATGACCGAGGCCGGCATGCGCACCTGGCAGGACGCGGCCGGCAACCAGTGCGGCCGCTACGAGGGCGCGACTCCGGGACTCCCGGCGCTCCTGCTCGGCTCCCACCTCGACACGGTCCCCGACGCGGGCCGCTACGACGGGATCCTCGGCGTGACGCTCGCGATCGCCGTGGTGTCGCGCCTGCACGGGGCGGGCCGGCGCCTGCCGTTCGCCGTCGAGGTCGTCGCGTTCGGCGACGAGGAGGGCACCCGCTTCGGCACGGCGCTCCTCGGCTCCCGCGCCCTCGCCGGCACCTGGGACGAGCACTGGTGGGAGCTCGAGGACGCCGACGGGACGACGCTCGTCGAGGCGTTCCACGAGTTCGGGCTGGACCCCTCGCGCATCCGCACCGCCGCGCGCGACGCGCAGGACGTTCTCGCTTATCTCGAGGCGCACATCGAGCAGGGCCCCTACCTGGAGGAGGCGGACCGCGCCCTCGCCGTGGTCTCCTCGATAGCGGGCGCCCGCCGCTTCGCACTCACCCTCACCGGCAAGGCCGGGCACGCGGGCGGAGTTCCGCTCGACCGCCGCCGCGACGCGCTCACCGGGGCGGCCGAGGCCGTGCTCGCGGTGGAGCGCATCGCGCGGGAGCAGGGCGTGATCGCCACGGTCGGCCGGCTCGAGACCTTCCCGGGCGCGGTCAACGTCATCCCCGGCCGGGTCGAGTTCAGCCTCGACCTCCGCGCCGAGACCGACGCCCAGCGCGACGCGGCGTGGGACGCCATCGAGCACGCGATGTCGGAGTCGGCGTCGCGCCGCCGTCTCGCGCTGACGGTGGAGGAGACCCATTCGGCCCCCGCGGTCGTCGCCTCCTCTCGGCTGCAGGACGTCGTGCGCGCGGGCATCCGCGCGACCGGGGACGCGGAGCCGATGGTGCTGTTCTCCAAGGCCGGCCACGACGCGACGGCGGTCGCCGACCTCGCCGAGTACGCGATGCTCTTCCTCCGCTGCGAGGGCGGCGTCAGCCACCACCCGGACGAGAACGTGACCGAGGCCGACGTCGCGACCGCGCTCGACGCGTTCGAGGCGGCCGTGCTGGCGCTCGCCGACGGGACGCCGACCGCGTGACCCCCGCCCCGGCCCCCTCGACGAGCATCGGTCACCGCATCGATGCCGGCTACGCCGCGCTGTCGCGGCAGGAGCAGCGGGCGGCCGACTTCATCCTCGACCACCTCGGCGACCTGGCCGTCTACACGGCGACCGAGCTCGCCCAGCACAGCGGAGTGTCCAAGGCCACGGTCTCGCGGCTGTTCCGCCGCCTGGGGTTCTCGAACTCGCAGGAGGTGCGCGAGCACGCCCGGGCGCTGCGGTCCTCCGGTGTGCCGGTCGGTCCCGCGCAGGGGCAGGGGGATCCGCTCGCCGCGCACCTCGAGAGCGAGCGGGCGAACCTGGCCCGGCTGGCCGCCGCGTTCGGCGACGGGCGGCTGGAGGAGGCGGTGCGGCTGATCGCGGGAGCGCGCGAGGTCGTCGTGATCGGACTGCGCAACAGCTACCCGGTGGCGCTGCACCTGCGCCAGCAGCTCGCGCAGGCGCGCGGACGCGTCCGGATCGCCCCGCAGCCCGGCCAGTCGCTCGGTGAGGAGCTCGAGGGGCTCGGAGCCGAGGACGTCGTGGTGCTGGTCGGCTTCCGCCGCCGCCCCGCCTCCTTCGCGGCCCTGATCGGGACGCTCGCCGCGCGCGAGGTGCCCGTGGTGCTCCTCGCGGATCCGCCCGCCCGGCGCTACGCGGAGCACGCGGCGGTCTGGCTGGAGTGCCCGGTCGACAGCGGCACGGCGCTGGACAGCTACGCGGCGGCGATGAGCGCGGTCGCGCTCGTGGCCTCCGGAGTGCTCGGGGCGTCGCCGAGGGAGTCGCGCGAGCGGATCGCCGGGATCAGCACGGCCTACGCGGAGCTCGCCGAGCTGGAGGACCGGCCGTGAGCGAGGCGGCGGAGCTGATCCGCGCGCACGCCAAGGACCCCGTCGGGCAGGCCGACCCGACTCCGGCCCTCGGCCGGGCCGAGCTGATCACCCCCACCTGCGGCGACCGGATCGAGCTGCGCGTCGACGGCGGCGTCGAGCAGGTGCACCTCGCCTGGAGCGGGCGGGGGTGCGAGGTCTCGCGGGGATCCGCGTCGCTGCTCCTGGACGGTCTCGACGGGCTGCCGGCGTCGGACATGCGGGAGCGGATCGACGCGTTCCTCGCGGCGATGGCGCACCGGGAGGGTGCTCTCGCCGGCGACGAACAGGCGCTGCTCGCGGTGGCGGGCAACCCCGTCCGCTCCGTCTGCGCGACGCTGGCCTGGCGGGCGCTGGCCGCCGCCCTCGACGACGCGGGCCTGGCGTGAACCGCTCAGTCCGGCCCGTCGCGGTCGGATCCCGACCACAGATCGCCGCACTCCACCCCGCGCGCGCCCCTCGCGCGGAGCAGGTCGCGCGCGCCGGAGTCGCCGTGCACGCCCTCGAGGAGCTCCGGCCAGTGGTCCCGTCCCAGCAGCACCGGATGACCGGGCCGACCGCGGAAGACCGCGCGGGCGAGCACGTCCGGCGCGACCGGCGCCTCCGCGAGCAGCCGGGCCCCCACGCTCGGCGGCTCCTCGGGCAGGTCGACCAGGGCGACCAGCGCGGCGACGCCCTCAGCCGCGGCGAGACCCGCGCGGAGCGACGCCGAGAGGCCGCTCTCCCACTCCGCCGCGACGACCACGTCCGCGGACGGCGGCACCAGGAGGCGCGCCCGTCCGGCCTCCGCGCCCAGGACCACGAGCACCCGCTCGCAGCCCACCGCGCGGAGCCTCTCGACGGCCCGCTCCACCCAGGGAACTCCCGCCGCGTCGCACCGCAGCGCCTTCGGGCCGCCCGCCCGGCGCCCCGCACCCGCCGCGAGCACCAGCCCGACGAGGTCCCGACTCCCGACCAGATCCATCCGACCATCGTGCCGCAGGCCGAGCCCCTGCTCCGCCGGACGAAGGAGACCGCATGACCGACACCCGATCCGAGACCGCCCGCGACGTGCTGCTCGCGTGCCTCGCCGTCCCCCGCTGGGCCGACGAGGTCGCCTCCGGCGCGCCCTACCCGTCGGCCGACGCGCTCGCCGACGCGGCCGAGCGGGCCGCGCGCACGCTCACCGAGGAGGAGGTGGAGGCGGCGCTGGCCGACCACCCCCGGATCGGCGAGCGGCACGCGGGCGCGGGGCGCTCCTCCGCGTTCTCGGCCGCGGAGCAGGCGGCGAGCCGCACGGGCGACGAGGAGCTGACCCGGCGGCTGCTGGCCGGCAACCGCGCCTACGAGGAGCGGTTCGGGCGCGTGTTCCTCCTCCGCGCGGCCGGCCGCGACCGGGCCGAGGTCGTCGCGGAGCTGGAGCGGAGGCTCGGGCTCGACGACGAGACGGAGGCCCGCATCGTCGCGGAGCAGCTGCGGGAGATCACGGTGCTGCGCGTCCGCGGCCTCGACGACGGGCGCCTCGTCCGGGCGGAGGCCGCACGATGAGCGGGCACGCCAGCCGCGTCACCACCCACGTGCTCGACGCCGTCCGCGGCCGCCCCGCACGCGGCGTCCCGGTGGCTCTCGACGCCCGTGTCGGCTCCGGCTGGGAGCGCCTCGCCGAGGCCCGCACCGACGACGACGGCCGCGTGGCGGCCTTCGGGCCGGAGCGCCTGGCCGCCGGGGTCCACCCGGTCGTCTTCGACACCGGCGCCTGGTTCGCCGCCTCGGGCACCGAGTCGTTCTACCCCGAGGTCGTCGTCGCCTTCCGCCTCGACGACGAGGAGGCGCACTTCCACATCCCGCTCCTGCTCAGTCCCTTCGCCTACTCGACCTACCGGGGCAGCTGATGCAGCTGCAGGACGTCCTCGACGCGCCGCAGCTGCGGCTGCGCGTGCTGGTCGCCGGCGACGGGGCGCTCGCCCGGCCGGTCGACGGCATCTTCACGACCGACCTCCTCGATCCGCGCCGCTACATCTCGCGCGACCAGCTGGTGCTGACAGGTCTGGTCTGGCGTCGGGACGCCCAGGACAGCGCGGCCTTCGTCGCCGCGGTCGCGGACTCGGGTGCCAGCGCTCTGCTCGCCGGCGAGGGCGTTCGACAGGTGCGCCGTGATCGCGCCGAACGACACATCGGCCGGCACGGCGATCAGCGGGACGTCGTGCTCGCGGCAGGCGACGACGAGGTCGTCCGGCACGAAGCCCAGCAGCCCCTCGCCGGCGAGCAGAGCGCTGGCACCCGAGTCCGCGACCGCGGCGACGAAGGCCGCGCTGTCCTGGGCGTCCCGACGCCAGACCAGACCTGTCAGCACCAGCTGGTCGCGCGAGATGTAGCGGCGCGGATCGAGGAGGTCGGTCGTGAAGATGCCGTCGACCGGCCGGGCGAGCGCCCCGTCGCCGGCGACCAGCACGCGCAGCCGCAGCTGCGGCGCGTCGAGGACGTCCTGCAGCTGCATCAGCTGCCCCGGTAGGTCGAGTAGGCGAAGGGACTGAGCAGGAGCGGGATGTGGAAGTGCGCCTCCTCGTCGTCGAGGCGGAAGGCGACGACGACCTCGGGGTAGAACGACTCGGTGCCCGAGGCGGCGAACCAGGCGCCGGTGTCGAAGACGACCCGGTGGACCCCGGCGGCCAGGCGCTCCGGCCCGAAGGCCGCCACGCGGCCGTCGTCGTCGGTGCGGGCCTCGGCGAGGCGCTCCCAGCCGGAGCCGACACGGGCGTCGAGAGCCACCGGGACGCCGCGTGCGGGGCGGCCGCGGACGGCGTCGAGCACGTGGGTGGTGACGCGGCTGGCGTGCCCGCTCATCGTGCGGCCTCCGCCCGGACGAGGCGCCCGTCGTCGAGGCCGCGGACGCGCAGCACCGTGATCTCCCGCAGCTGCTCCGCGACGATGCGGGCCTCCGTCTCGTCGTCGAGCCCGAGCCTCCGCTCCAGCTCCGCGACGACCTCGGCCCGGTCGCGGCCGGCCGCGCGGAGGAGGAACACGCGCCCGAACCGCTCCTCGTAGGCGCGGTTGCCGGCCAGCAGCCGCCGGGTCAGCTCCTCGTCGCCCGTGCGGCTCGCCGCCTGCTCCGCGGCCGAGAACGCGGAGGAGCGCCCCGCGCCCGCGTGCCGCTCGCCGATCCGGCGGTGGTCGGCAAGCGCCGCCTCCACCTCCTCCTCGGTGACCGTGCGCGAGGCACGCTCAGCCGCGCCGGCGAGCGAGTCGGCCGACGGGTAGGGCGCGCCGGAGGCGACCTCGTCGGCCCAGCGGGGGACGGCGAGGCACGCGAGCAGCACGTCGCGGGCGGTCTCGGATCGGGTGTCGGTCATGCGGTCTCCTTCGTCCGGCGGAGCAGGGGCTCGGCCTGCGGCACGATGGTCGGATGGATCTGGTCGGGAGTCGGGACCTCGTCGGGCTGGTGCTCGCGGCGGGTGCGGGGCGCCGGGCGGGCGGCCCAAAGGCGCTGCGGTGCGACGCGGCGGGAGTTCCCTGGGTGGAGCGGGCCGTCGAGAGGCTCCGCGCGGTGGGCTGCGAGCGGGTGCTCGTGGTCCTGGGCGCGGAGGCCGGACGGGCGCGCCTCCTGGTGCCGCCGTCCGCGGACGTGGTCGTCGCGGCGGAGTGGGAGAGCGGCCTCTCGGCGTCGCTCCGCGCGGGTCTCGCCGCGGCTGAGGGCGTCGCCGCGCTGGTCGCCCTGGTCGACCTGCCCGAGGAGCCGCCGAGCGTGGGGGCCCGGCTGCTCGCGGAGGCGCCGGTCGCGCCGGACGTGCTCGCCCGCGCGGTCTTCCGCGGTCGGCCCGGTCATCCGGTGCTGCTGGGACGGGACCACTGGCCGGAGCTCCTCGAGGGCGTGCACGGCGACTCCGGCCCGCGCGACTTGCTCCGCGCGAGGGGCGCGCGCGGGGTGGAGTGCGGCGATCTGTGGTCGGGATCCGACCGCGACGGGCCGGACTGAGCGGTTCACGCCAGGCCCGCGTCGTCGAGGGCGGCGGCCAGCGCCCGCCAGGCCAGCGTCGCGCAGACGGAGCGGACGGGGTTGCCCGCCACCGCGAGCAGCGCCTGTTCGTCGCCGGCGAGAGCACCCTCCCGGTGCGCCATCGCCGCGAGGAACGCGTCGATCCGCTCCCGCATGTCCGACGCCGGCAGCCCGTCGAGACCGTCCAGGAGCAGCGACGCGGATCCCCGCGAGACCTCGCACCCCCGCCCGCTCCAGGCGAGGTGCACCTGCTCGACGCCGCCGTCGACGCGCAGCTCGATCCGGTCGCCGCAGGTGGGGGTGATCAGCTCGGCCCGGCCGAGGGCCGGAGTCGGGTCGGCCTGCCCGACGGGGTCCTTGGCGTGCGCGCGGATCAGCTCCGCCGCCTCGCTCACGGCCGGTCCTCCAGCTCGGCGAGCTCCGCGTAGGCCGTGCTGATCCCGGCGATCCGCTCGCGCGACTCCCTCGGCGACGCCCCGAGCACTCCGGAGGCCACGAGCGCGACCGCGCTCATCGCCGCCGCGTAGCTGTCCAGCGCCGTGCCGCTGTCGACCGGGCACTCCAGCCAGACCGCCGCGTGCTCCGCGTAGCGCCGGGCGGGCGGATCCGCGAGGAGCACCACGGGCACCTCGCGCGCGGCGAGCGTCCCGATCAGGGCCGCGAAGGAGGCGGGGCGGCGGCGGAAGCCGACCAGCACCACGACGTCCTCGGCTCCGAGCCCCTCGAGCTCCTCACCGAGCGACTGGCCGGGCTGCGGGGCGATCCGGACGCGTCCGCGCGCCTGCGCGAGCTGCTGGCGCAGGTGCAGCGCCACCGGGTAGCTGTTGCGCAGTCCGATCACGACGACCTCGCGCGCTCCCGCGATCAGCCGCACCGCCTCCTCCAGCCGCCCGTCGCCGAACGCGGCGGCCAGCCGGGCCAGGGTCGCCCGCTCGCTCTCGAGGTGCGCGGCGAGCGGATCCCCCCGCCCCTGCGCGGGACCCACCGGCACACCGGAGGACCGCAGCGCCCGGGCGTGCTCGCGCACCTCCTGCGAGTTCGAGAACCCCAGGCGGCGGAACAGCCGCGAGACCGTGGCCTTGGACACTCCGCTGTGCTGGGCGAGCTCGGTCGCCGTGTAGACGGCCAGGTCGCCGAGGTGGTCGAGGATGAAGTCGGCCGCCCGCTGCTCCTGCCGCGACAGCGCGGCGTAGCCGGCATCGATGCGGTGACCGATGCTCGTCGAGGGGGCCGGGGCGGGGGTCACGCGGTCGGCGTCCCGTCGGCGAGCGCCAGCACGGCCGCCTCGAACGCGTCGAGCGCGGTCGCGACGTCGGCCTCGGTCACGTTCTCGTCCGGGTGGTGGCTGACGCCGCCCTCGCAGCGGAGGAAGAGCATCGCGTACTCGGCGAGGTCGGCGACCGCCGTCGCGTCGTGGCCGGCCTTGGAGAACAGCACCATCGGCTCCGCGTCCCCGGTCGCGCGGATGCCCGCGCGCACGACGTCCTGCAGCCGAGAGGAGGCGACGACCGCGGGGGCCGAATGGGTCTCCTCCACCGTCAGCGCGAGACGGCGGCGCGACGCCGACTCCGACATCGCGTGCTCGATGGCGTCCCACGCCGCGTCGCGCTGGGCGTCGGTCTCGGCGCGGAGGTCGAGGCTGAACTCGACCCGGCCGGGGATGACGTTGACCGCGCCCGGGAAGGTCTCGAGCCGGCCGACCGTGGCGATCGCGCCCTGCTCCCGCTCGGTGCGCTCCACCGCGAGCACGGCCTCGGCCGCCCCGGTGAGCGCGTCGCGGCGGCGGTCGAGCGGAACTCCGCCCGCGTGCCCGGCCTTGCCGGTGAGGGTGAGTGCGAAGCGGCGGGCGCCCGCTATCGAGGAGACCACGGCGAGGGCGCGGTCCGCCTCCTCCAGGTAGGGGCCCTGCTCGATGTGCGCCTCGAGATAAGCGAGAACGTCCTGCGCGTCGCGCGCGGCGGTGCGGATGCGCGAGGGGTCCAGCCCGAACTCGTGGAACGCCTCGACGAGCGTCGTCCCGTCGGCGTCCTCGAGCTCCCACCAGTGCTCGTCCCAGGTGCCGGCGAGGGCGCGGGAGCCGAGGAGCGCCGTGCCGAAGCGGGTGCCCTCCTCGTCGCCGAACGCGACGACCTCGACGGCGAACGGCAGGCGCCGGCCCGCCCCGTGCAGGCGCGACACCACGGCGATCGCGAGCGTCACGCCGAGGATCCCGTCGTAGCGGCCCGCGTCGGGGACCGTGTCGAGGTGGGAGCCGAGCAGGAGCGCCGGGAGTCCCGGAGTCGCGCCCTCGTAGCGGCCGCACTGGTTGCCGGCCGCGTCCTGCCAGGTGCGCATGCCGGCCTCGGTCATCCAGCGCGCGGCCATCGCGTTCACCCGGGCGTGCTCGGGCGAGAGGTAGACCCGCTCGATGCCGTCGCGGCTGGAGGAGACCGCGGCGAGCTCGTCGCAGCGGGCCATGATCGCGGCGGCGTCGAGGGCGGGGGCGGCGGTGGCGGCGGGGGGGAGTGGGTGCGCGGCCCCGACGCGGTCGCGTCGGAGGACGCCGAGGCCGTCGTGGTCAACGGAGTGACGGCGTGGCAGATGCTGCACCGCTCGGCGCGGGTCTCCCGCGGCGA
>NZ_PSVX01000098.1:0-8723 GCF_002932695.1 Rathayibacter sp. AY1D2
GGCCGATCGGCAGCGTGAACAGCTCGTTGTCCTTCAGGGCGATCAGCGGCCAGGCGAAGTCGTTCCAGCTGCCGAGCAGAGTCAGCAGGATCAGGACGGGGCAGGAGAGTGCCGCCGCCCGCCGCCCGCCGCGTCCGTCGGCACTCTCCTGCCCCGTCCTCTCCGGCCCTGCTCTGTCCTCTCCGTCCACGTCCTCTCCTGCCCCGTCCGGTCAGGAGCGCCCCGCCGCGGCGACCGCTCCACTCCGCCCGTGCCCCCGCCCGACCTCAGCGGATGCCGCTGCGCGCGAACCCCTGCACGAAGTAGCGCTGGAAGCACAGGAACAGCAGCACCATCGGCAGCACCGACACCAGCGCCAGCGCCATGCTCGCGCTGTAGTCCGGCGTCGACTGGCCCTTGAGGTAGAGCAGGCCGATCGGCAGCGTGAACAGCTCGTTGTCCTTCAGGGCGATCAGCGGCCAGGCGAAGTCGTTCCAGCTGCCGAGCAGAGTCAGCAGGATCAGGACGGCGATCAGCGGCTTCGAGAGCGGCAGCACGATCTGCAGGAACACCCGCAGGTGGCCGGCGCCGTCGATCCGCGCCGCCTCGATCAGCTCCTCCGGGATGGAGAGGAAGAACTGCCGGGCGAGGAAGATCCCGAAGGCCGCCGCTGCTCCGGGCAGGATCACCGACCAGTAGGTGCCGTAGATCTGCAGTCCGGTCACGAGCTTGAACTGCGCGACCATGATCGCCTGCACCGGGATCATCATCGTGGCCAGTGCGAGCAGGAACAGCAGGTTCCGCCCCGGGAAGCGCAGCCGCGCGAAGCCCCAGCCGGCCAGCAGGTTCACCACGACGGTGAACACCGTGACGAACACCCCGATCACGACCGAGTTGACGAACCACTCGCCCACGGGGAAGCGCGCGAACACCGTCGCGAAGTTCTCGAACGAGATCTCGCTCGGCCAGAAGCGGGGCGGGCCGGGCGCGAACACATTGCCGCGCGGCGAGAAGGCGATGACGAGCATCCAGTACAGCGGGAAGAACACGACCGCCGAGGCGACGATCGCGACGACGAGGCGGACGACGAGTCCGGAGCGGGAGCCGTCGCGGCGGGAGGGACGCCGGCGCGGGGTCTCGCGGGCGGTGGCCGCGGCGACCGCGGCGGGCGTGGTGACGGTGGAGGACGACATGAGGGCTCCTAGTCGACGAGGTCGCGCGTGCGGCTCGTGCGCCACTGCAGGTAGGTGAAGGCGAGGGAGACCATCAGGATGACGACGCCGAGCGCGGCGCCGTAGCCCTGCTCGCGGACCTGGAAGCCGTTGCGGTACGCGTAGGTGCCGAGCACCGACGTGGAGAAGCCGGGGCCGCCGCCCGTCATCACGAAGACGATGTCGAAGACCTGGAACGAGGCGATCACGTTCATGATCAGCAGGAAGAAGGTGGACGGGCCGACCAGCGGCACCGTCAGTGCGCGGAACTGCTGCCAGCGCGTCGCTCCGTCGATCCGCGCGGCCTCGTAGAGCTCGGGCGAGACGCTCTGCAGGCCCGCCAGGTAGATGACCATGTTGAAGCCGATCCGCAGCCACACCGCGGTCAGCATCACCGAGATCATCGCCGCGGAGCCGTCCGACTGCCACGCGGCCGGCGAGGCGCCCAGCGAGCTCAGCACCTTGTTCACGATGCCCGAGGACTCGCTGAAGATCGTGACCGCGATCATCCCGGAGGCGACGCCCGAGATCACCAGGGGCAGCACGATCACCGTGCGGAAGATGCCGCGCGCGGGCAGCACGGAGTTGAGCAGCACGGCCAGGCCGAGGCCGCCGGCGAGCTCGAGCGGCACGGTGACCGCGGTGAAGAGGAGGGTGTTGCCCAGGCTCTGCCAGAACACCGGGTCGGCGCCCATCCGCAGGTAGTTCGCGAAGCCGACCCACTCGGGCGTACCGAAGCCGCGCGACTCCTGGAACGAGAGCTGGATCGCCCAGAGGATCGGCACGAACAGGAACAGCGCCATCAGGAGCAGGTTCGGGCCGACGAAGCCGAAGCCGGCGAGGGCCTCGCGCCTGCGGGCCGACCGCGGCCGGGCGGAGGAGCCCGCCCGGCCGCGGAGGGTGGTGGCGGTCATCAGCTGGTCGCCTGCTGGATGGCCGCGTCGAGGCCGGAGAGGGTCTCCTCGGTGCTGCGTCCGCCGACGAACGCCTCCTCGAGCTGGTCCTGCATCGCGACGGAGATCTTCGCGAGGAACGGCGAGGTGAGCTGCTGCACGTCCCGCGGGGTGATCGTCGCGGCCTGCTCGACGAACACGGGCATCACGTCCGGGCGCACCGCGAAGTCGATCGACGCGGGGTCGATGTCGGACCGGGTGGGCAGCTCGTTCGTCGCCGCGCAGAACTCGGCCATGGTGTCGGCCTGCGTCATGAACGAGAGGAACTCGGTCGCGAGCTCGGGGTTGTCGGTGTCGGCCGTGGCGACGAGGGCGTTGCCGCCGAGGTCGGTCGCGCCGCGCTCGTCGACGGGCATCGGCGTGGCGGTCCACTCGAAGTCGGCGAGGTCGTCGATGTCCGGCACGAGGAAGGACCCGGCGAACGCCATCGCCGCGGTCTGCTCCGTGAAGAAGGAGTCGGCGTAGGTGGCGGACTTCACCGAGCTGGTCGGCGGGACCCAGTCGTTGTCGAAGAAGCTCTTCGTGAAGTCCAGCGCCTTCGCGCCGGCGGCGGAGTCGATCGCCGGAGTGGTGCCGTCCTCCTCCAGGAGCGTGCCGTCGGCCTCGAACAGCCAGCTCAGCCAGCGGGGCGTGCCGCCGAGCTGCCAGTTGTAGACGAACGGGTACTGCTCGGCGGGCAGGCTCGCGCGCAGCTTCGCGGAGGCGTCGGCGAACTCCTCCCAGGTCCACGCCTCGTCGGCGGTGGTCGGCACGTCGGTGATGCCGGCCGCCGCGAGCAGCTGCGTGTTCACCAGCAGCGCCGACACGTCGGTCTGGTGCGGGACGCCGTAGGGCTTCCCCTCGAAGGAGACGGCCTCCTGGAACGCGGGCGTGAAGGAGTCGAAGTCGTCGATCCGGTCGGTCAGGTCGAGCAGCTGCTCCTGGCTGGAGTAGACGCCGAGGTTGCCGTAGTCGACGCGGAACACGTCGGGGGCCTCGCCCGACGACAGCTGCGCGTCGATGTTGCTGAACATCTGGTCGTAGGGGACGACGTTGAGCTCGACGCTCGCCCCCTCGTGCTCGGCCTCGAAGTCGGTGATCAGCGACTCGAAGGCCGCCTGCTCGGACTCGCTGGCCCAGGTGGTGAAGGTGATCGAGTCGGCGTCGGCCGAACCGCCGCCTCCTCCTCCGAAGCCGCTGCAGCCGGTGAGGGCGGCGGTCGACGCCAGGACGGCGGCGAGAGGGATGAATCGTCTGCGCATGGGTGGTCTCCTGCTGTGAAGGGTCGGACGGGGGGCGGGATCGGAGGCCGCGTCAGGCGGGGCGGCGGAGGGCGGTCTCGACGAGCGAGACGAGGCCGTGCGGGCCGAGCTGGCCGGCGAGCAGGTCGAGCGGAGTGGGGACGGGCAGCGCGGAGGCGGCGCGGCCGAGGCGGGAGGCGGGCACGGGGGCGGCCTCGCGCTCCTCCGGCTCCGGGTCGGCGAGGGCCAGCGCGACAGTGGCGGCCACGTCCTCGACCGCGCGGACGCAGCCGAAGCGGATGATCCGCTCGTCGTCGATCAGGGCCTCGCCGTAGCCCGCGCGGAACGCCGAGCGCTGCACGTCGCTGATCGGCCGCGAGTAGATGACGCCGAGCTCGATCAGGAGCAGGTCGGCCTCCCGCGGGGCGACGGTGGCCTCGTCGAAGTCGATCAGCCAGGGGCGGCCGCTCTCGTCGATGACGACGTTGCCGGGATGCGGGTCGCCGTGGAGGGGCACGCGGGAGGTGGGCGTGCGGGCGCGCTTCAGCCGCCGCTCAGCGCCGGCGAGGGCGTCGAGGCGGGAGCGGTTCCCGCGGCAGAGCGCGGTGAGGCGGGGGCGGAACTCCGGCTGCGCGTCGATCCTCTCGTCGGTCTCGGCGAGGAGGTCGGTGAGCGGACGGCGGACACGGCGGATGCCCCGCCGCACGGGAGGCGCGAGGGTCGGCGGCTCGGCGTCGCGCACGGAGCGCAGGACCGCGCCGAACCCCTCCCAGTCGAGGGCGTCCTCGCCGGAGTCGACGGCGTCCTCGCCGAGGATCCACGGCGCGACCGAGACCCGCAGCCCCGGTCCTCCGCCCAGGGGCGCCCGTCGGAGGCGCGGTGCGACGCCGCGACGCCCGGCACCCCCGACTCGCCCAGCGACGCCGAGAGCGCGAGTCCGAAGCGCCCGTCGCGGGCCGACGCCTTGACGCTCCACAGCGCCCCGGAGCCGTCGGCCGCGCACCAGACGCGCGCTCCGTGGTCGAGTCCGCCGACGACGGGCTCCAGGTCGACGAGGCCGACGCCGAACTCGCGGCGCACCAGAGCGCGGGCCCAGGCGCCCGCCTCCTCGATCGTGTCCATCCCGCTCATGCTGACGTGCGGGCGCCCCGCGAGCAGGTGCTTGCGCGATCGATGATCGTAGGCATGGGTGCGGGCTGAGCCGCGTCTCAGGCTCGGGCTCCGGGCCGCCCGACGAGGAACCACGCCATCGACCCCAGGAAGGGCGCCACCACGACGGCGATCGTCCACAGGCCCTTCCGCAGGGGATCGAGGCCGGAGCGGAGGACCTGCGCGACCGCGAGGATCGCGACTCCGAGATACGCGGCCCCGCACAGGGCGGCGACCACGCTGGTGCCGAGCAGTGACATGTCCATCGCCCGACGCTACGCGCGGCGCGGCGCTGCCGGATCCGCCGCGGGGCGGAGACTCCCGGCGATGCGCAGCGGGCCTCGCTCAGCGGCCGAGGACACCGGTGATCGTCCGCGCGCCGTCGGCGGGGAAGAGGGCGAGCCGCTGCTCCGTCCCCTGCTGCCGGACCGTGAGAACGGGAGCCGCGAGCGCGTGACCGTGGTGGTAGCCCGTCACCGACTCGGGGGCGTCCGCAGCGGTGAGGGGCACGAACGCGATCGGCGAGAGGTCCGCGTCGGCGCGGAACAGCGAGAGCGCCCTCGCGGTGACGACGGCCAGCAGCACGGGGTCCGTCTTCGCCGCGCGCAGCGCCGGGAGGTCGACCGCGGCTCCGGCGACCGCGAGCGTCCGCAGCGAGGCCAGCGTCTCCGGAGTGTTCAGCACCGCGGTGACGCCGCCGTCCGGATGCTCGGCCCGCAGCCTCTCGAGGCTCGGCCGGGACCACCGCTCCTCGACGCGCCGCCGGAGCCCGAAGCCGAGCCCCGCGACGATCACCGCGGCCACCGCGAGCACCACGCCCCACCCTCCGTAGAGCTGGAACGCCCGGGCACCCGACCACGCCGCCGCGACGACCACCGTCGCCCCGAAGAACGCCTCGCTTCCGAGCGACCGCAGCCGGGTCGACTGCACTTCCTGCGTCACGAGCGCTCCTCCGGGTCGGGCGGACCTCCGGGCGGGATCACGTCAGCGCATGATCCCACCGGCGCCTGCGGGTCGGGCGGGGATCCGTCGCGCGGAAGGCCGGCTCAGCGCCCGCGCCGCGCCCGCGGATCGGTGAGGAGCCGGACCGGGGGGAGGTCGGCCAGGTCGGGGGACACGAAGCCCAGCACGTCGGAGTGGTGGTCGGCGGAGGCGCGGCGGAGGAAGGACCAGCACTTGAGCGAGGACGGGCGCCGGTCGAGGGGGAGGGGAGCGGCCTCCACGATGATCACGGTGGCGGAGCGGTGCAGGATCCGCACGGGCACGCGGCCCTCGCGGCCGTCGACGGTCCAGCTGGAGACGCCGCGGATGCGGCCGTCCTCGCGGTCGACGCCGACGGTGAGGACGCTCCGGAAGTCGTCGGACGCGGCGCCCATGCCGATCTGGAAGTCCCCGTCGGCGCCGTCGAGCACGAAGGCGACGTCGAGTCCGCGGCGGTGCCGGACGGTGAAGGTGGCGAGCAGGGGACCGCTCCCGAACCTCGGGGCCTCGTCGCGGGCCTGCCGGACACGCTGCTCCGCGTCGTCCCTGTCCATGGAGCCACTCCTGCCGTCCCGGCGGAGCGGGGCCGCGCGCCCGTCGAGCCTAGGGGGAGCGGGGCGGCGTCACCCCGCGCGAGGCAGCGTCACCCGGAAGCGGGCGCCGACGGGCCCCGCCTGCGCCACGAGGTCGCCGCCGAGGGCCCGGGCCAGCCCGCGCGCGATCGGCAGGCCGAGGCCCGAGCCGCCGTCGGCGCGGTTGCGGGCGTCGTCGAGGCGGACGAGGCGGTCGAAGACGCGCTCGCGGTCGGCCTCGGCGATGCCGGGGCCGTCGTCGTCGACGGTGATCGTGACGGAGTCGGCGGCCGCCTCGACGGCGACGTCGATCCGGGAGCGGGCGAAGCGGGCACCGTTCTCGAGGAGGTTGCCGAGCACCTGAGCCAGCCGGTCGGCGTCGGCGCTGACCAGGAGCGGCTCGGCGGGCCGCTGCAGCTCGATCGCGAGGCCCGGGCGGCGCAGCTCCTGGCGCTCGATCGCGGCCTCGGCGATGCCCGCGGGGTCCAGCGGACGCGACTCCAGAGCCAGGCCCTCGTCCAGCCGCGCCATCAGCAGCATGTCCTGGATGAGGCGGCCCGCGCGCAGCGACTCCCGCACGACGTGCACCGAGAGGCGCTCGCGCTCCTGCTCGCCGCCGTCGCCGCGGACGAGCGCGTCGGCGGCGGCCTGGATGCCGGCGACCGGCGTCCGCAGCTCGTGCGCGGCGTCCGAGACGAACGCGCGCATCCGCTGCTCCGCCGCGAGGGCCGTCGCCTCGGCGGCGAGGGCGCTGCGCTCGGCCTGCTCGAGGTCGTCGAGCATCTCGTCGAACGCGGTCGCGGTGCGGCCGAGCTCGGTCCGCGGACGGGAGGGGCGCAGCCGCCGCCCGCGGTCGCCGTGCGCGATGTCGCGGGCCACGTCGGTCATCCGCTCGAGGGGCCGGAGGGTCGCGCGGACCACGACGATCAGCGCGAGGGCGGCCAGCACGAGGAACACGGCCGACGCGGCGAGCAGGATCCCGTTCAGCTGCGCGAGGGTGCTGCCCACCGATCCGGCCTCGCTGGTGAGCTCGAGGCGGGTGCCGTCGCTGAGGGTCGACTCGAGGGTGATCAGCTCGTCGTCGGCGGCGACGCTGCTCGAGACGACGGTGACGGCGGCGGAGGCGGCTCGGGGCGGGACGGCTCCGGAGGAGGAGCTCGTGCCGGGCGGCGACGGCGGCTCTCCGAGCTGGTCGGCGGCTCCAGGGCCCAGGCGCAGCTGCTCCGGGCTCGGCCCGGCCACGACGTCCTCGCCCTCGGGGCTCGTGATCCGCACCGAGACGCCCTGCGCCGAGAGGCGGGAGGCGAGGGCGTCGTCGGCGATCGTGCCGACCAGCGCGGCGGCGGCGGAGGCACGGTCCTGCAGCCGCTCCTCGATCTGGTCGCGGAGGCGCTCGCCGAGCACCGCCTGCACCGTCGCCGAGAGGGCCAGGAGCAGAACGGCCAGCAGCGCGAGCACGGCCAGGACGGTGCGGAGGCGGAGGGAGCCGGTCCGCAGGGCGCCCGGCTGGGAGCGGCTCACGCCTCCACCCGGTAGCCGAGGCCGCGGACGGTGTGCACGAGCCGGTCGCCGTGCGCCTCCATCTTCTTGCGGAGGGAGCTGAGGTGCACCTCGACGAGGTTCGGGTCGACGTGGTCGTAGCCCCAGACCTGCGTGAGGATCTGGGTCTTGGTGAGGGTGCGGCCGCGGTTCCCGGCGAGGAAGGCGAGGAGGCGGAACTCGGTCGCGGTGAGGTCGAGGGCGACGCCGCCGCGGCGGGCGCGACCCGACTCCGGGTCGACGACGAGGTCGCCGATCTCGACGACGGACGGGATGCGGCCGCGGCGGCGAAGCACGGCGGTCACGCGCTTGACGAGCTCGGCGAGCACGAACGGCTTCACCACGTAGTCGTCGACGCCCTCGTCGAAGCCGCGGAGGCGGTCGTCGACGGCGTCGCGGGCGGTGAGCATGATCACCGCCGCGTCGCTGCTGCGGCGGATCCGCTCGGCGAGCACGATGCCGCTCGGGCCGGGGAGCATCCAGTCGAGGATCACCAGGTCCGGAGCGAAGGTGCTCAGCTCGCGGGCGAGGTCCTCGCCGGAGACGAGACCGCGGACCGTGAAGCGCTCGCTGCGCAGCGCGGTCTCGACGGAGGAGCGGATGGCGTCGTCGTCCTCGATGAGGAGCACACGGGCGGAGGAGGGCATGTGCTCGAACCTAGGGGCCGCGGATCGGGGCGCACCCGGCGTCTGCTGTGGAGGGTCTGTTCTTAAGTCCGGCTTCAGATTCGCCTTCGAATCTGAGATGGAACCGGCCGCAACCGATCCCGAACGGGGTCGGCACCGGGCCGGAACGAGGAGACACCCATGACCGAGTCGACCACCCCCGCCGAGAAGGGCTCGAGCTTCGGGCCGCGCCGTCCGAAGAAGCGCGCCCTGACCATCGGCATCGCCGTCGGCGCACTCGGACTCGTCGCGCTCGGCTCGACCGCCGCGTTCGCCGCGACGCCGTCGAGCACGCCGACCTCCAGCGCCACACCGCTGCACTCCACCTCGACCGGTGCGCCGTCCACCGGTGCGCCGTCGACCGACGCGCCCGCCGCAAGAAGATGGAGGCGCACGGCGACCGGCTCGTGCACACCGTCCGCGGCCTCGGCTACCGGGTGGAGGCGTGAGCCGC
>NZ_PSVX01000099.1:0-8545 GCF_002932695.1 Rathayibacter sp. AY1D2
GGCCGGCGCAGCTGCGCGGCGACCTCGTCCGGAGTGCTGACGATGTCCTTGAACCGGGAGGCGGGGATGCGGGTGGGCAGCGGCGTGCGCTCGCCCCCGCGCCACCGCGAACCGCTCGACGACCCCCGCCTCCGACCGCTTCCGCGACTTCATCGCGTCCGGCTGGGCCGAGCGGGGGGAGCCGCTGCCTGCTCCGCGCGAGCAGGCGTCCTTCGCCGCCTCCCGCCGCGAGCGCCTCTCCGCGCTGCACACCGGCGTGCGCATCGTCGTCCCGGCGGGCCGCCTCAAGCAGCGCGCGAACGACACCGACTACCCGTTCCGTGCGCACTCGGCCTTCACCTGGCTCACCGGCTGGGGCTCCGACTCCGAGCCCGGCGCGGTCCTCGTCCTCGAGCCCGCCGGGTCCGGCCACAGCGCGACGCTCTACTTCCGCGAGCGCGCGGGCCGCGACTCCGACGAGTTCTACGCCAACCCCGAGATCGGCGAGTTCTGGATCGGGCCGCGCCCGTCGCTCGCGCAGGTGGCGAGCGATCTCGGCCTCGCCACCCGCGGGATCGCCGAGCTCGACGCGGTCCTCGACGCGCACGACGGCGTCCCCCTCGCCGTGCTCCGCGAGGCCGACCCGGCGGTGACCGGCCGTCTCGACGCGGTCGAGGCCGACGAGCGGGCGGACCGCGACGCGGCGCTCGAGCGCGACATCGCCGAGCTCCGCCTGGTCAAGGACGCCTACGAGATCGCCGAGCTGCGCGCCGCCGTCGACGCGACGGGCCGCGGCTTCGAGGACGTCCTCTCCGACCTGCCGCGCATCATCGCCCACGAGAAGGGCGAGCGCCTGATCGAGGGCGTCTTCAACGGACGCGCGCGCGCCGACGGCAACGCGGTCGGCTACGACACCATCGCCGCGGCGGGCCCCCACGCCTGCATCCTGCACTGGACGCGCAACGACGGGCCGGTGCGCCCCGGCCAGCTGGTGCTGCTGGACGCCGGCGTCGAGCAGGACAGCTACTACACCGCCGACATCACCCGCACCTTCCCGGTGGACGGCCGCTACACGGACGCCCAGCGCCGGGTGCACGAGACGGTGCGGGAGGCGGCCGACGCCGCGTTCGCGATCGTCCGCCCCGGCATACGCTTCCGCGAGGTTCACGCCGCGGCGATGGCCGTCATCGCACGGCGCACCGCCGAGTGGGGCCTGCTGCCGGTCAGCGCCGAAGAGGCGCTCGAGGCCGACAACCAGCAGCACCGCCGCTACATGGTCCACGGCACCAGCCACCACCTCGGACTCGACGTGCACGACTGCGCCCGCGCACGGCGCGAGATGTACCTCGACGGACTGGTCGAGGAGGGCATGGTCTTCACCATCGAGCCCGGCCTCTACTTCCAGCCCGACGACCTCACGGTCCCGGAGGAGCTGCGCGGCATCGGCGTCCGGATCGAGGACGACGTGCTCGTCACCTCCGACGGCGCCGAGAACCTCTCGGCCGGCATCCCGCGCTCGGCCGACGACATCGAGGCGTGGATGGCCCGACTGGCCCGCTGAGCCCGGTCGCCCGCGGGGAGCCCCGGCCGCTCAGGCGGCGACGGGCAGCGCGAACTCCCCGCGGGCGGCGGCGAGCGCCAGCCCGTCGAGCAGCGTCGCCAGCTGGCCGGCGGGAGCGTCCGGGTCCTCGGGATGCCACTGCACACCCACGAGGGGGGCCGCGACGTGCTCGACGGCCTCGATCACGCCGTCCTCCGCCCGGGCGACGACCCGCAGCCCCGGAGCGAGCAGGTCGACCGCCTGGTGGTGCGCGCTCTGCACCGCGAGCGCCTCGGATCCGAAGAGTCCGCCGAGCACGGAGCCCGCCGCGAGCCCGACCTCGTGCCGGTGCATGCGCTGGTGAGCAGGGGCCGCCGCGTTGACGTGCTCCGCCTCCGGCCCCAGGTCCTGCACCAGCGTGCCGCCGAGCGCGACGTTGACGATCTGCAGGCCGCGGCAGATGCCCAGCAGCGGGGTCCGGCGGGCCAGCGCCCGGTGCACCAGCGCGATCTGGGCGGCGTCGGCGCGCTCCGCGTGGGGACCCTCGGCCGGGTAGCCGCGGTCGGCGCCGTACTGCTCGGGAGCGATGTCCTCGCCGCCCGCGAGGACGAGGGCATCCGCCCCCGCCGTGCGCGCCAGCAGCTCCTCCGTGCCCAGCTCCTCGGCGGCGAAGCGCTCCGCCCGCCAGCCGCGCTCGTGCGCGAGGGCGAGGATGCGGCCGTTCAGGATCTGCACGTAGGCGTGGTACTCCTCGCGGCCCGGTCGCACGCGGGCGACCTCGACGATGGCGAGCGAGCGGGTCATGACTCCATCCTGGGCACGCCGCCGCCGCCGGTCGAACCGCCGTGTCACGCGGTGTCACACTCCGGCCGTACGATCACGGAGTGACCTCGCCGAGCCCGTCCCTCCCGGAGCGCGTGCAGCAGGCGCGCTCCGAGGTCTCCGTCCTCGCCGGGACCACTCCCGAGCGCCGGGTCCGACCGCTGCGCGAGGCCGTCGAGCACGTCGCCGCCGGCGGCTCCCCCGATCCCGACGCCCTGCTCGACGCGGTCGACTCGCTGGTCGGGCTCGTGACCCGCGCCGAGGTGCAGCTGAGCGGCGTCGAGCGCTCCGTGCGGGACGACCTGGAGCGGGCCGCCACCCTCTCGGACCTGCGCACCTCGGCGCAGCTCGCCTCCGCCGCCGACGTGGCCGTCGCGTGCGCCGCGGCACGGTCGCTCCTCCTCGACGCCGACGACGCCCGGTCGGCCGGCGCCCGCCACGATCCGGCCGCGCTGCTGGTCCTGCTGCTCGACGCCGACTCCGCTCTGGACGCCGTCGTCTCCGGGTACCGCGAGCCGCGAGCCCAGGCCGAGCGCCAGCTCCTCCTGTTCGAGGCGGCGCGCACCGCGGCCCGGCTCGGTGCCGAGTCGGTGCTGCTCCTGGCCGCCGTGCACGGCGAGCGCATCACCGCGGCACCCCGGATCCTCGCGGAGGAGACGCTCGGGCAGCTGGACACCGCGGTGCGCCGTGCGGCAGGCGATCCGGCCGGCGCTCTGGACGAGGCCCGCGCCGCCGCCGACCGCGCCCGCTCCGCACTCGACGAGGCCCTGGTCGACCTCGACGGCGCGCCCCCGTCGCTCCGCCCCGCGGCCGTCCCCGGAGGCCTGCCCGCGGCCTGAGGACGCAGGCACCCGGCAGCGGCGCGCGTGCCATAGTGAGGGACATGGCCTCCTTCCTCGTCGTCCCCCAGTGGCAGGGCTCGGCGTCGACGCGCGCGATGCGCCTCGTCGACGGAGCCGAGGCGATCCGGGGCGATCTGCCCTCCTCCGCCACCACGACCCTCGACATCCCCGCCGAGGCGGGCGACGCCCAGGACACCGGCATCCGCCGCTACGCCTCGGTCGCCACCGTCGCCGAGCGGGTGCGCGAGGCCCTCTCGGGCCGGACCGATCCCGTGATCACGATCGGCGGCGACTGCGGCGTCGAGTTCGCGGCGATCGGGCACGCCGTCCGCTCGGCACCGGGCCCGGTCGCGCTGGTCTGGCTCGACGCCCACCCGGACGCGCACACTCCCGAGTCCTCCCCCAGCGGCGCCTTCTGCGGCATGGTCCTCTCGGCCGCGCTGGGCCGCGGCGTCGGCCTCCTGAGCGCGGGCGCCGAGGAGCGGGTGGCCGACGAGCGCGTCGTCCTCGCCGGTGTCCGCTCCGCCGACGACGGCGAGCTCGAGCCGCTGGTCGAGCGGGGGGCCGCGGTGCTGACCGCGGACGCCCTCGACCCGGAGTCGCTCGTCGCGGCGGTCGAGGCGACCGGTGCCGCCTCCGTCTACGTGCACCTCGACCTGGACGTGCTCGACCCCGCCGACCTCGCCGGGCTGTTCGACCCCGTGCCCTTCGGCGTGCCCGCCTCGCGCCTCGTCGCGAGCCTCGACGCCCTCCGGTCCCGCTTCCCGCTCGCGGGCGCCGGCGTCACCTCGTTCGCCCCGTCGTCGCCGACGGCGGCCGAGGACGACCTGCCCACGATCCTCCGCCTCCTCGGCGCTCTGTCCCGCGGGGCCTGAGAGAGCCCTGCCATCGGCGCGCAAGCCCGAGCGCGTGTCGGCGGCACCCGGCAAGATGGTCGGACGCGACCGAGCGGAGGAACGATGAGCGACGAGAGACCGCGCGTGCGCACCGAGCGGCGCGGGACCGTGCTCGCGATCGTGCTGGACCGGCCCGAGAAGCGCAACGCCGCCGATCTTCGGCTGCTCGCGGAGCTGGCGTCCGCGTACGGCGAGCTCGACCGCGACCCGGAGCTGCGCGCCGGCGTCGTCCTCGCCGAGGGCGGGCACTTCACGGCCGGGCTCGACCTCGCCGACATCGGGCCCCGCCTGGGCTCCGACGGCCTCGACTTCGTGCCCGAGGGCGGTCTCGACCCCTGGGGCCTGCGCACCCGCCCCGTGAGCAAGCCGGTGGTCATCGGCCTCCAGGGCACCTGCCTCACGCTCGGCATCGAGCTCGCGCTCGCGAGCGATGTCGTCCTCGCCGAGCGGTCCACCCGCTTCGGCCAGATCGAGGTCGCCCGCGGCATCCTGCCCTTCGGCGGAGCGACGCTGCGCTTCCCCCGCGCCGTCGGCTGGGGCGACGCGATGCGCTGGATCCTCACCGGCGACCTCTTCGACGCCGAGGAGGCCCACCGCATCGGCCTCGTGCAGCAGGTCGTCCCCGACGGGGCGGTCGCCGAGGCGGCCTGGGCTCTGGCCGCCCGGATCGCCGCGCAGGCGCCGCTCGCCGTGCAGGCCGCCCTGGCCAGTGCCCGGCTCGCGGTCGCCGCGTCCGACGCCGAGGCCGCGGCCGCGCTCCCCGGGGCGCTCGCGCGTCTCGCGGCGTCCGAGGATGCGCGCATCGGCACCGAGGCCTTCCTCCAGCGCACGACGGCGGAGTTCACCGGACGATGAGCGACGAGAGCACCACCGTCACGGCGCCCGGCGGCTCCTCCCTCGAGGCGCAGCAGGAGCGGGCCGCGCAGCAGCTCGAGATCCGGCTCCGCTACGGCGACCAGGTGTGGGAGTTGCGCGAGGTCGACCACTTCGCCGTCTTCTCCCGCCGCAGCACCGCACGGCGCGCCGGGCGCGTCCTCGTGGCCTCCGGCTTCCAGATCGCGATCTCGCGGCTGAGGCTGAGGCAGGTCCTCGTCGCGAGCCACCACGCCGCGGTCGACGCGGAGTCGACCACCGCGTTCCTCCGCCAGGTGATCGAGGCGGTCGAGAGCCACGGCGGCCGCTACGACGGCTGGCGGGCCGAGATCGTGCCGGCGCATTGAGCGCCGGGCACCCACCGACGACGGGGCTCGACGCCTCCGAGAACCCCAGGGAGACAGCATGAGCAGCACGACGGACGAGTTCGACGTCATCGTCATCGGAGCAGGGCCGGTGGGCGAGAACCTCGCGGACCGCGCGGTCCAGGGCGGCCTCACCGCGGCCGTCGTCGAGAGCGAGCTCGTCGGGGGCGAGTGCTCCTACTGGGCGTGCATGCCCTCGAAGGCGCTGCTGCGGCCGCCGATGGCGCTCCGCGCCGCCCGTGATCTCCCCGGCGCGGCGCAGGCGGTGAGCGGAGGAGTCGACGTGCCCGCGCTCCTGGCCCGCCGCGACTCCTTCACCAGCCACTTCGACGACCACGGCCAGGTGCAGTGGCTCGAGGGCGCCGGCATCGAGCTCGTCCGCGGGCACGGCCGCCTGAGCGGCGAGCGCGAGGTGACCGTGACCGGACCCGACGGCGAGGTGCGCGTGCTCCGCGCCCGCTCCGCCGTCGCCGTCGCGACCGGCACCACCGCCGTCGTCCCCGACATCCCGGGCCTGCGCGCGGCATCCCCCTGGACGAGCCGCGAGGCCACCTCGGCCGAGGAGGTGCCGCGGCGCCTCGTCGTCATCGGCGGCGGAGTCGTCGCGACCGAGATGGCGACCGCCTACGCCGGCATGGGCTCCTCCGTCACGCTCGTCGCCCGCAGCGGACTCCTCGCGCCGTTCGAGCCCTTCGCCGGCGAGCTCGTCGGCTCGGCGCTCCAGGAGCTCGGCGTCGACCTGCGCCTCGGCGACTCGCCCGTCTCGGTCGAGCGCCGGTCCGACGGCACCGTGGCGGTGACGCTCGAGGGCGGCGACGTCATCGAGGCCGACCAGGTGCTCGCCGCGACCGGCCGCGCCCCGCACACCCGCGACGTCGGCCTCGAGACGGTGGGCCTCGAGCCCGGCTCCTCGCTGACGGTCGACGACACGATGCTCGTGCTGGGCGGCGACGGTGCTCCCCTCGGCGGCGGGCGTCCGTGGCTCTACGGGGTCGGCGACGTGAACCACCGCGCACTGCTCACGCACCAGGGCAAGTACCAGGCCCGTGCGGCCGGCGACGTGATCGTCGCGCGCGCCACCGGTGCCGAGGTCCACGACGCCCCCTGGGGAGCGCACGTCGCGACCGCCGACCACGAGGCCGTGCCGCAGGTCGTCTTCACCGACCCCGAGGTCGCGTCCGTCGGCCTGACCGCCGCGGCCGCCGAGAAGGCCGGCTACCGAACCCGCGTCGTCGACTACGAGATCGGCTCGGTCGCCGGCGCCGCCCTCGCCGCCGACGGCTACACGGGCACCGCGAGGATGGTCGTGGACGAGGACCGGAAGGTCGTCCTCGGCGTCACCTTCGTCGGCAAGGAGGTCGGAGAGCTGATCCACTCCGCGACGATCGCCGTCGTCGGCGAGGTGCCGCTCTCGCGCCTCTGGCACGCGGTCCCCTCCTATCCGACGATCAGCGAGGTCTGGCTGCGGCTGCTCGAGACCTACGGACGCGACAGCGCGTGAGCGCGCTCCGTCGAGCCGTCGCGACGGTGGCCCTGGATCCGGCGATCACCCGGCCGGGCTACCTCTTCGCGTGCGCGGTCGGACTCGCCTGGGGCGCGCTGTGGAGCACGGGCCCGATCCGGCGCAGCCACGGCCTCGTCGTCTTCACCGGTCTGCCCTCCTGGGCGTTCGGCCGCGGAGGGTCCTGCGTCGGCACGAGCTACCTCACGGGCACCAACGTCTCCGACAGCGTCCTCGAGCACGAGGCCGTGCACAAGGAGCAGTGGCGGCTCTACGGGATGTGGTTCCCGTTCGCGTACACGGTGGCGGGTCGCGATCCGCTGCGCAATCGATTCGAGATCGAAGCCGGTCTCGAGAAGGGCGGATATCTCCGTGGTCACTGACATGACGGGGCGCGTCGTCGTCCTCACCGGAGCCAGTTCCGGCATCGGCCGGGTCGCGGCGGGAGCGCTGGCGTCCGCCGGTGCCCGCGTGGCCGTGGTCGGGCGGAACCCCGAGCGCACCCGCGCGGTCGCCGCCGACGTGGGAGGCGACGCGTTCCTGGCCGACTTCGACCGGCTCGACGACGTCCGCGCCCTGGCCGACGGCCTCCTCGAGCGCTACGAGCGGATCGACGTGCTGGCGAACAACGCGGGCGGGCTCGTCTCCCACCGCGCCGAGACGGTCGACGGCCACGAGCGGACGATCCAGAGCAACCACCTCGCGCCGTTCCTGCTCACGCGGCTCCTGCTCCCGCGGATGATCGAGACCTCGAGGGAGCGGGCCGGCGTCCGCGTCGTCTCCACGGCGAGCCTCGCGAACCGCTTCGGTCGCCTGAGGCTCGACGACCTCGACAACCGCCGGGGTCCGTGGCTCGGCGGCTGGCGGGCGTACGGCACGTCGAAGCTGGTGACGATCCTCTTCATCCGCGAGCTGGCGGAGCGCCTGCTGACGACGTCGGTCGACGCGTACTCGTTCCACCCGGGCGTCGTCTCGACGAGCTTCGGTGCCGACAGCACGATGATGAAGCTGATGACGAGCCTCTCGGTCGGCTCCTTCGGAATCTCCGCCGAGGCGGGTGCGGTGCCGCTGATCACCCTCGCCTCCGAGCCCGATGTCGGCGCCGCGAGCGGCACCTACTTCGACCAGCTGACGCCGCACGGCTCCCTGAACCCCCAGGCCCGCGACCGCGCTCTCGCCCACGACCTCTGGACCCTCTCCAGCCGCCTCGTGGGCGTCTCTCCCACCCTGTAGCCCGCTGCCGCTCCCCGCCGCCGCCGACCCGACGCGGGGGCGGCGCGGAGTACCCGACCCGCTCGCCGGGAGAATCTCGACACACCCTCTCCGAGGGCTGCCCGATCAGCAGGTCTGTGCGCGGTCGCCCGACTCGGTGTGTGCCCGCGAGCTTCTCGATCAGCCGTGAGATCGGTCGGGGTGGATCTCGATACTCCCTCTCCGAGGGCTGCTCGATCAGCGTGTCCGGGCGCGATCGCCCGACTCGCCAGGCACCCGAGGACCGCTCGATCACGCGCGAGGTCCGTCGGGAGTGGATCTCGAGACGCCCTCTGAGAGGTCCACTCGATCAGCATCGTCCTCCGCGGTCGCACCCCTGGCGCGCCGTCCCCCGCGGCCGCGCCCCCGGCGCGCCGCATCCTCTGCGGTCGCGCCCCCGGCGCGCCGTCCCCCGCGGTCGCGCCCCCGGCGACGCGGTCCGCGCCTGGGCCACCCGCTTCCTCACCGCCCACCAC